>NZ_CAWPNJ010000073.1:0-31362 GCF_963889195.1 Calothrix sp. FACHB-168 | reverse complement strand
CGTCCGTTAATTTAAATTAACGGACGTAACAGGTTATATCTGCCTGAGGCTTCTCGTTATGTCTTTATAGAACTGGTTATACTCATTTGCATGTCTGCATTAGAACTGGTTATATCTGCGTTAATCCCGTTATACTCTTGGCGTAACTAGTTATATAATGCATTTTTAAAAGCCTTACTGTATAAGGCTTGTAGCGGCTAACAGCATCAGGTTATATCTATATATCAGAGAATGTTCTATTCTCCTATTTAACCAGTTCTATTTGTGCTTTAACAGTTCTAGAAATAACCTAACTAGTTCTAGTAATCAAATAACGAGTTACATTAATGTTAGAACCCGTTTTATTTTTGTGTTACTGGTTATATCTGTGTTAGAACTACTTGGTATAATAACCAGTTCCCCGTATATTAGAACCCGTTTTATTTTTCTTACTGGTTACATCTGTATTAGAACTACTTCGCTCCAAAGTGCGATCGCCTGCCTATCTGCCTGCCTTCCCTGACTAATACCCATCAACAACAATCATCAAAAGTTTGCCGATTTTTGGCTATGGCTTGGGTAACTTCTCTATGCTTCCCTGGAGTGCGATCGCCTGCCCAATTCCCCATACCCAATGACTAATGACCATCGCCGCCGCCAAATTCAGGAACAATTTGTTCCTCAAATTTTCCCCGCTGCACTCCCCCGGTGCGATCGCCTATGACCAATTCTCTATGCCCAATGACCACCGCCAAGTTCAGGAACAATTTGTTCCTCAAATTTTCCCCGCCGCGCTCCCCTTCACCAAAACTCAGGAACAAATTGTTCCTCAAAATTTCCCCGCTGCACTTCCCAGGAACAAATTGTTCCTCAAAATTTCCCCAATGCCCAATGCCCAATGACTAATGCCCCACTTCAGTATGCTTTGGTAGTCACGACGTTTTTATACTTTTTCGGTAGTCACCACTGAGAATCATCGCCGTAGTCACGACCTATTTTTTTAATTCTCAGTATGCTTTGGTAGTCACGACATTTTTATACTTTTTCGGTAGTCACCACTGATAAATTCAGTATTTTGTATTAGAGCTTGATACCGTAGTCACGACCTATTTTGTATCAGAGCTTGATACCGTAGTCACGACCTCTATATATATAGATATTAAATAACATGACTACCAAATATAACTACGTGACTACGGCCTTAAACACAAAACCCCAAAACCCCCAATTCTAAATCTAGGCGTGACTACCGCTACCCCTCTTAAAATGCCCTGTATTCCCTTGAGGGTACAAATCTATCAGCTAGCCAATAGATGCGGCTTAATGCCCAAAAATAAGCCCACTGCGCGAATGCTTTCGGCGTGGGGCGATTGGGTTATGGGTTCCTCTGTTTTCCGTATTTTTCCAAGGGGCTGGGCAGAGGGTACGAGAGAATGGGGGTTCGGGCGATCGTCTTTTCCTTTAACTGGATTTTTGGAGTTTTTTGAACCATGCTCACACTGGCTTCCATCGTTACAATACTTTTTCATTGGGCATTTTAGCTATTAAAAACTTATTTGATAATGATAATCAATAAGGCTATTTTGAGTATTTTAACTGATTGACAAAATGCGCTTTATTTTAACCTCTCACGGATGATTCCGAAGCGATATCGGCTGGTACTGGTTATTGGAATAAAAGTGAGGGAAATGCAGCGATCGCTTTCTGCTTTGGTATGGGATTACCACTTAAGCACATCACTAATTGATTTACCTTTGTGGCTAGCTAATTTTGCATATTGCACGCGATATTAAAGTGTTTTTTAAAGTTTTATTACATATTTACTAAAAACTGCATAACTTTCAATCACTTCTACCGATATATTAATTTAAATGCTTAAATACTTAAAATTATCATTATCATTTTTTATCTATCTTTAGACAGATATTTTATTACTTTACTCTATTTTAGGTTGATTTTGATAGTTAGATAATGCTAAATTTTCCAAATGCTTTGCAAATGCAAAAGTATCATAACTTATTGTTTTATTTAAACCAATATTTATGACTGTAAAAGTTTATTTTTGGCGTCCTGGACTGTTAAAAAGTAGTGGATTGAGTGCTTTTTTGCTTAGGGATGTAGGTCATGTTTCGATAGAAATTAACAATAATTACATTAGCCATCGCCCTAGCTTAGAAAATAATAATAATACCCAGACTCATTTAATAGAATATGCTTTGCAGTATGCATTTCTTAGCGAATCAATTAATAATGATGATGATGATGATATAAAATCATTATCATTAACAGATCATAACAAAACTTCAAATAAAGATTACTCAAAGAAGTATGTAACTTTAAATGCTGTTGAATCTGCTGCCAAAACAAATTTTAATTATTATCAAGAATGTTCTGCTAAAGGACGTAGTGCAGATAGAGTAATTGTAATACCTAACCTTAATGAATATAAGATGTTAGAATATTACAAAACACAACAGAGGTCAATGTATCATCCAATTTCTAATAATTGTTCTACATTTGTAGCAAATGTTATTAGAAGTTCTTTAAATTGTTCCTCTAAATTGTGTTCTTATTGTTCACTTAGATATGAGGATGAGAATCCATTATCGTATATAAAATCTATTATTACAAATCCATTATTCAACGCTACTGAAGCAATTACAAATACTGGCGGATTCAGAGAATTTATATTACAGACGTTTGGGATTTCTGACAAAAGTTTTCGTGTATGGACACCTAGTTTAATAGAAGAATTTATAGAGCTACTACTCATGAATAGCTCAAATAAATGTCTGGGAAATAAATTTAATATGATTGATAGCGTTATTGATATTTTTGATGGCTTATTTTAATAACCAATAATAGAAAAACACAATGCAAACAAGTGATCTAGTTGCTTTTACAGCTTTAATTATTTCTCTTTATGGTATTTGGAAGCAAAATAAAGGTGTTCAAGAGCAAATACTAGCACAAAATAAAAATGTTCAAGAGCAAATACTAGCACAAAATAAAAATGTTCAAGAGCAAATACTAGCACAAAATAAAAATGTTCAAGAGCAAATACTAGCACAAAATAATGGTGTTCGACAGCAAATACTAGTAACGAATATTAGTGAATATACAAGACGATATCAAGAAATTTTTGAAAAGTTACCTAAAACTGTAATTGAAGAAGATTTCAAAATTGATAGTTTTTCCGAAAATGAACAAGTAACAATATTGCGACCTATGTGGCTCTATTTTGATTTGTGTTATGAGGAATATACTTTATATCATGAATTAAATCTTATTGATGAAAAGGTATGGAGACTTTGGGAGTCAGCAATGATATCCTCTTTTAGTAGACCCGCTTTTTACCAATGTTGGAATTTGATTTCTCAGCAATCCTTTTATCCTCAAGATTTCTCTAAATTTGTTAACGATATAATGTTAAAGAAACACAATCTTCAACGAAAAATTTAATTATAGCCACAATTTTTAGATAATTGAACCGTAAATGACAGTAAACTGAAGAGGTATTAGCCAAACTGCTAAAGACTCCTAAAATTGCTTACAAGTAGCCTTACCTTTTTGTCTAATGCTTTTTAGGCATTATGCAAAATTAAAACCTTTCTTCGTGCTTTTAGCGTGCTGTTTGCAGTTGGGCAATGGAGCAAAAATTACTCTTGATTTTCTTCACTTTCCCCATTCCGGCTGAGTAACTCTATTAGTTCTCGGACTCCTAATGCTTGGGCCAGCAAGGTACCCCCCATCTCGGAGGACGTACCAAGACTTTTAATGTCGCTGGCAAGTCGATGTAGGCTTAAATCTTCAGCTTGTGCTTGCTGTAACTTCATTTCATAAAGATTCAGCATTTTTTCGACAACATCTAAAAATCGGCAACCTAAATACTCAGATCGCTGTCGAAAATCTTCTAATCTCTGTTGATGGTCTTTTATTTTAGTTACTGGTTATACTGCCATCTTCATTAGCAGCGGTGGATCGTTTTTCTCCGTCAAAAAAAACCCCTACCAAAGTAGGGTATCTGGCTTCTAACAACACATTACCTTAGAGATTGTTTCAAAAGTGGTAGTCGGTGATTTTAAGCATTGGTTGATTCCCCAGCCTAGCTCCCCTCTTCTAATAGCAAAATTCTCAAAATTCCCTTTTTAAGGAGATTTAGGGGTTTTTAAAAGCTTTTACCAACAACTGGACTTTTAAACATTCTCTTATCGTTTCTTATTATTGTTGCCTGTGAAGTAATAGCCAATTACTACACCAATCAACCCACTCGCTACGTTAACTAGCAATGGTACGAATTGCTGAATCATTTCTTTGTTAACATAGCCACCACCTAATGAGCCTATGATGATCAATAGTATTGAAGCCACTATGATCATCATAAAAATGTCTGTGAGTTTATTAACCAGTCCAGATCTAGTCTGGTTATCGATTTGCTCATTTGTTTCAATTTTTTTGACTTTGTCAGTAAGCTTTGTTACTGCTTCAGTAAGCTTTGTTACTTGATCAAAAAGAGTTTTATGTTCCTTTTCCCATAGAAGGGGGTATTTTTCAGCCAATGCAATAGCCAAATCTTCTTCATCTTTGTTACGCATTGGTACAGATGCTACATGGTTTCTAGAAGCAACTGATTCAGGAATTTCAGAATCATCAAATGAATGTTCTTTAGTTCCCTTCTGCTCTAGCTCCCTTGATGTTTCTATACTGCTTTTATTGTTGCTGTGTGGGGTAATCGTCATTGATACTCCTTGCAATCGCTCTCTCTATAATTTTAACACATCAATCTGGTTGCTTTTTGGTGTGTTTAAGTGTTTAAATGGTGTGGATAGCACCCAAAATTTTTGCTCTGGTGATTAACAAGATAACAATTTATGCCAAAACCCTCATGGGATAATCATTTGGGCTGATTTATCAAGTGTATTAATACTCACCAAAAATCACCTATTTTCTTTCAGTATGTACGGTAATCCACACAATATCATTGCATCTGTCACCAAAATTGGTGTTCTAATCCACCACAAAAGCATATTTTTGATGTATACTAAATATAACAAGCTTTGGAGTAAAAGTGTATTCATCATGAAAGGATTGTCAAACACACTTCCAGATAAGAACATTAGAGATCAAGATTTGCCAATAGATACTGAAAATCAACAAAATCAAAGTTCAATCAACACTTCTGCTGAATTCCCAGATACTAATCCTGCAAAACGTATGTCTGTTACTTTGCCAGGAGATATTGCTGATTATTTAGATAAATGGGCTAAAGCTGAACATGTCTCGATTAATGAATTAATTAGGAGATCCATATCAACTGAAATTTTCTTGCAAAAAGAAATTCGTGCTGGTTCAAAATTGTTATTACGTCGGAATGACAATCAAATTAGCGAGATAATATTTAGATAGAAGTTTTTCACTAATCTGATATCATTTTTCATGGATTATTTCGTTAATTTTCCACCAGGAACAAGTGTAAATCCTGATTTCTTGTAAAGCTAAACAATAGAGGGGTCGTAAACTGTAAAAAATCATTAATAACAATTTCAACAGTTTTAACACGACCTCTCAAAATAAAGATTTTCAAACTGAATTTTTAAGTATTTAAAAAAAATATTTAAAAGTATCAAAATATATTCTAATTAGTTATAGTTTTTCTAAAAAATTTATTTCTACAATGCTATATTAGAACCCGTTTTATTTTGGTTACTGGTTATCTCTGTATTAGAACGGCTTGTACTCCGAAGGGCGATCGCCTGCCTTCCCTGACTAATACCCATCAACGACAATCATCAAAAGTTTGCTGACTTTTAGCTATGGCTTGCGGAATTTTTCTATGCTTCCCCGAAGGGCGATAGTCGTGTGATTTGAACTAAAAATTGAGATTTTAACTCATGATATGCTTCAGAAATGAGTATCCAGTTTTTAGTTCACTTTTAATATTCGAGTTTTTTTACTCATAATGATTATCGTTTAGGGGATAAAAAGACTGATACGAGAAACGTTCGTATCAATCCTTCAGCTTGATTATCATTATTATTCAGCTACGGTTTGAGTAGGCGATCGCCCAACAACAGAGCGATCGCTTGGACAATGAAATATTTTATTTTTACTCAGATATCTACTAAAACAAAAGTTTTGAACCATAATATGGGCATTTGAACCATATTTTGAATTGGAAGTTTAAGTTAGAGCAATTTTGTCAGGAATTTTTTGTGCAAATTTTATCCAATTGTGTTTTTTAAACTCATTCTCTAGTTATGATTCAGAATTTCAACTCTCACCCATAATTTGATTCAAAGTTTTAATTTGTGATTAGCACGAAAGCCTGAATTTTCGTTAACTTTTTTCTAATTTATGGATCAAAATTTTTCTCACATTATGATTCAAAGCATAAGTCGCTCCGCGAACCGCCGCAGGCATCGCGTCCATCAGTTATGTTTTATTTTTGGCTTGTGGCATAACCAAGCTGGCGAAGTTCCCCGGTGCGATCGCCTGCCTTCCGAATTCCCCGCCGCTAAATTTTCCCAATGCCGAATGACGAATGACCACTGCCCCACTTCAGTATGCTTTGGTAGTCACCACTGAGAATCATCGCCGTAGTCACGACCTTTTTTTTAATTCTCAGTATGCTTTGGTAGTCACGACATTTTTATACTTTTTTGGTAGTCACCACTGATAAATTCAGTATTTTGTATCAGAATTTGATACCGTAGTCACGACCTATTTTGTATCAGAGTTTGATACCGTAGTCACGACCTCTATATATATAGATATAAACTAACGTGACTACCAAATATAACTACGTGACTACGGACATAATCATAAAACCCCAAAACCCCCAATTCTAAATCTAGGTGTGACTACCGCTACCCCTCCTAAAATGCCCTTTATTGCCTTGAGGGTACAAATCCATCAGTCAAGCACTAGAGGCTGCTTAATGGGCAAAAATAACCCCACTCCTCTGATGTTGCAAGTGGGGTGATGAGGGGTAGAGGGGCGGGGCGATTGCAGTCAGGCAGAAACTAATAAGTCTTTAGCTCACAAGGTGTTTTGAAGTAAACCAGCCTAATCCCCAATTCCCAAGACTTGAATTAAGTGTACTACCGATAAAAATTTAGGATTTACATCTTTTGAAACAATAAATTCTGAGATTTCAATTGAACATTGGGGTGCGATGGCGAAAGGCGATGGTGTGGAATATCAATTTTCGTCTGTTGCACCAACTCCTAGAATGTGTCTGCGGATGAGTGCTGCGTCTTCGGGGCTTAATCCTTTCTGCTTCGGGGTTACATGCTCTTGTGTCGATTGAATTTTGGTTGTCTTCTCGATTCCGCCTAGCCGCAAAATTTCAACCGCAGCTTTCAACTTTGTATCATCCCGTGCCGCGTTTTCCATCAGATCAATTAATGTCTGAAGGGCTTTTGGGACTGCTTCAGTCAGTGTATCTGTCACTTGAGGCAGAATTGTTCTGACTCTTTCCTGCTGTAGCTCCTCAACAACTTTTAACGCCCCTCGATTCCCCGCTTCAATTGCTTGCTCAATATGGGGTTTTTTACGCCACAGAAAACTTGAGCGCCGAGAAATATTAACTGCGGCACCTGCTTCCTCAGTGCTATAGCCAGATAGCAGCAGATTTACAAACTGGAGTTCTTTGTCAGTAAAGCTTTCTGTTCCCATTGAGGTCTGGTGTGTTTGCACCTATCATAGCTTATGTTACACTTTTGCACTGAATGTGAATGCTCAAAGCTGTGATTTTGCTTAAAAAGCATAGCGGGTGAGCAATCCAACACTTGCACTCATTAATTTTTTACAAGGCTTCTACCAGGTTGAGCCAATCGCAAGGCACAGATCGGGTTCCAAGCATCGGAAATGTAACATGGACTTGAAAATTTTCGGCATAGGCATTCCAAAATGGCTCATTTTCAGCTAGCCCGATCGCTTGTCCGAATCTTTCTGACAATTCCCGGTAAAAATCACTCCATATAGAGCCAGCTATTTCTAATCCTTGCCGCAGTTGCAATTTTAGCCCAGTCCATCGCGTTTGGGGTGGGGAATCTTCTACGGAGGCGATCGCCTGTTCTACCAACTCAGGATTGATATCAGTTGTGCTATCAAAATCAGCTATTGCTTGCTCTTGTGCTGTTGTCTGATGACTAATGACTGGTGACTCTGGGACTGCTAACTTAGCTGCTTGCGCTTCTGCCTCCAACTTAGCCGCCGCTGCTTTTTCTCGCGCCAAGGTATCGCGCTCAACCCATGCTTTGAAAACTTCCTCACGGCGATCGCTAACGGGAACCGCCCGACCATCGACCAGAATTAGCTTACCCTCATCATCTTTTTGAAAGTCTGCGGCAGGTGTACCATATATTCTCACCTGATTTCCCCGCTTGCCTTCCTTTCGTAGCATGGGGAATTTGTAACCAATTACTGAGGATAATCGCCGGCAGGCCTCCATCGGCGTTTTCGCCTTTGAGAAGTCGCCAAATCCTAAAAGCTTCAAATCGTAAGAGAGCTTTTTAACTTTCCCTAGTAAATCAATAGCTGTTTGATGGTTGTTGCTAATCTCCTCAACTTGCATGAGTTTGTCAAATTCAAGATAGTCTAAAGCATCAATTTTGTTAGCAAGCAAGTTTTTATTAGTATCGACAATGAAGTAATCGCCATCACCATTTTTAATGGCGTTAGACATTACATTTTTATCTCTCTCAGCTAAGAATTGTCTACCTTCATCAAAGTAGTAATGCAACCTAATCTGAGGTTGCCATCCTAAATCATCCTTCTCAACTACATCGGGGGTACAAGGGATGTTATAGCGCCTTTCTAGTTCAGCCTTTCGATGCTGTAATTGTTCTTCTTCTGTTTTGCAACGTTGATTATCCAGCTTCAAAAATTGTTCATCTGTGATGCTTTGTTGCGCTGATACATTTTCACGATGCTTTGAATATTCTTCTTTTCTATTAACATCAATCTCTTGTTTAGTGGCTTCTACTGCTACCGGATCGGGTAATTTATTAGGCTCACAGATTATGTGCCCTTCGTCCTGCAAATCACTAATAATCTGCTTGGAATATTTTCTCATTCCATCATTGATGATAGCCCCTAACTTAGCCCAAGTATTAATATAAATATTCTCAAAATTACCTTCTATTGTTTCCTCGAATCCAAGTTCAGTTAATTTTTTGATATTAGCCTTATCCTTTCTGCGTTCCGATGCTAGCAAGCCATTGACAGTATTTGAGCCATTGCCTACTTTGTTTATACCTACGCCATTAAGCCAGATGTAGCGGGGAACCGGAGGGCGATAACGTGATAAATGTTGGCGAACAGAATCAGTAGTTTGCACACCTTGAAAAATGCCAAAAACATAATCAAAATGTTCAAACTCAATGCTTACTCCAGTCTCAATTGTGGCAGTGGAAAGAATTAAATCATAGTCTTTAACAATCTCATTTAAGTTAGCAGTAGAACCAAAAGCGGGATGTTTTGGGTCTTCTACTGTAGATGAGTCGATCCTTAAAATTCTTAGGTCAGGATAACGCTTTTGGTAATATTTCTCTAGGTTATAACTACCCCAACGAGACTTAGGCTTTTGACCTGATAAACATACAAAGCACTTCCTACCTTCTTCTATCTTTTCAGTAAGAATATTAACCAACTGTGCTGGATTTTTACCTTTAGCTAGATTTACCTGCCAAGGCTCTACAAATTTAAATGTATTTTCAACGATAAAACTCTCAATCTCTTGCCCTAGTAATCCCTTGATAAAATCAATAGCGATATCGTTTAAGTCGGCATCAGCTATGAAGATTTTACCGCCATAATTAACGGCATTTAAGAGTAATTGCTTAAATGTCTTTATGATGCTTACCCGTTCTTTCTGACAGGTACTAGATGATAGTAAATGCCAGATTAGCTGCATAATTTCATCAAGAATAACCCAGCAACCTTTCCACTCATCAGGATTGAATTTAGCTTGTGATTTAGGATGTAAACTGTCGATGCACATCCCTACACCAAAATGTGAACCCTGTTCAGTTTGCCTAACTTCTGTGATAAAAGGTAGTCCTAATCTCTCAACAATTTGAAGACCTAGCTGTACTCTGTGAGTAATGACTAAAACCTTTTTCTCGCCACTGCGAATTACTGGATCGGTTATCCATTGGAAGAAGTAAGTTTTACCCGTTCCCTTTGGCGATTTGAGCGCAATTAGCTGCTTACTGGATGGAATAAATACCTCACCCAGATAACGCTGATTTAGGCTCAAGTCAGGCGTGTATGTAAGCCGTTTTAGCTGTTTAGTGTTCCACTCATCTAAGGTGAGAGCATTACAGTAAATCTCATCAAATTTATCGCGGCCACAAGCGGCGATAACGTCATCAATGCCCTTACCAATAGCAGAAAGCCAAGTTAATACTTTTACTTCACACCCACGCAAGGTTAACAGTTTGGCAGTCTTGGCTAGTGCATGGTTGACATCTCGGATTGTGGTACGCTTGCTATCCGCATCGAAACAGAAGTAAATTCGCCTACCTTGCTTGGCAAATACTCCCAATTGTGGGATGAGGTAGGGAGCGCCGCAAGCTTCACCATACTCATCTTTGGGTTGTCTGTAACCACTCCGCACACCAGGCAAGGACACAGCGACATAACCACAGCCCAGAATCGCTGCTGCTTTTTTTGCACCCTCACAGATAATGACGGGAATCTGGGGGTTTTCTTTCACCCAGTTCCAAAACGCGCTATGGGGTAAACTTTGGTAATTCTCTGGCAGTGCCACATCATAGCGGCGGGCGATTAATTCCCAAATGCGACTAGAAATCCGTAGGGCAAAAATTTCTGTGTCTACTTTTGGGGGATGCTCATATTTAATCGGCTTCCCCCTGTTCTTGTCTATTGCTGGCGTGTTGGGCTTGAAGCATCCCCAAACTGAATCTTCTCCGGTAAGAATATTGATTCCACTACACCACCACCCACCGTTCGAGATATGAGCATATCGCCGCATATCGCCATCACGTAAGCGTCCATCATTGCGGCGACTGATTTTATCGGAGTAGATGAGGTAATCAAATGCTGCGTTACCTGACAAGGATTTGAAGTTGAGATTTGCTATCTCAGGGTCAATCGCGCTACCTATGGTTAGCTCATGCCAATGTTCTACGGCTATTCTGCCCTCAAAACAAACCCAATCCCCGCTATTTTCTCCGCTTTGGGGCGTTGACTCGTGAATTATGCTGTTATTGGAAGCATATTGAGTTTGTCTTTTAATTTCTGCAATAGCGCTTGATTTATGTCTGTGATTTCCCCGCCAATTGAATTGACCGAAAACCTTTCTTAGCTCTTGTCGTAGCGATTTTTGCAGTGAGGCTACCTTGCCGAATCCCTTGTGACTCACGCTGCCACCTCCACCGATGCCTGTGTCTTGGCTTCAATCTGGAGAAGTACAGCGGCGACTTGACCGCTAAACCAAGGTAAATCAACAAGCCGCTTGAGGTAATCTCGCTCCTCAAGGCTGAGGCTAGAGCATCTCAATAGCTCACTCGGATCAGGGCATTTTCTCAGGGCGGTATCGCAGCAACCAGACCGCAAATATTTAAAACCTGTTGACCGTTCTGAAACTACGTTGACCCGGAACTCAAAGCCGCAGTGTGGGCAGATTTTCATCTCACCGCCCCCAAACTTTGAATAGTTCCGATGACAAAGCCTGCAATATCGCCTTCAAAATCGCCTTCAATTCCTGACTCAGCAAGGATTTCGAGCGATTCTGTCAGTTTCCCTTGAGATACTGCTCGAACTAGCTTTCTGTAGCGCCACCATTGACTAATTCTAGTCAGAATTGCTAGAATAGCTGTTATACAAGGTTTTTTCGGTAGGTGCGAGAGTGAGCATACTCTCGCATTATTATTCTTAGCCATAAATACCGTTTACTAAATTGGGTATCTCTGGCTTTGAGTGAATTATTTAGGTAAGCTTGAGTTATTAGAAAATTAATTAGTTATTGTCTGGTTGACAATTTTTCTAGTGAACGACTGGTAATCGTTCTTTGTATCGGAACTTGGCTAACTCACTCAAGCTTGCCTGGCTAATTCGATACTCAAAGCCTAGAGACTTTGTTGATCAGCATTTTTTTGCATATTCGTAAGTTTTCTAGATTCTTCTCGTCTTTCCCGCCTAGGTTTTATTGGGGTCAACGTCGATCTTGTCCTTTTGGTATTTAATTCCTGAATCATTAGTAAAAAGTTCGGCATAGATGACTAAAAAACGAGTTGTAAGCAAATGTTTTCTGCATTCCATGATCAAAACATAGATTCAAAGATTTCCATCAGTTCATTTAAAAATCGTACATCCCTTGTCAGATAAGGATTTCCCGTTTAAGTATAAAAAATAACTTTAATATCTCCGTCCTCTCCGCTCTACTTTGTTGCTTCCTAACCTTTTAATTTCTGGGTGTGATGCAATTATCTTCGTAGTCAGGCTTTGTCTTGCTGCTACTAGCGCGTTGTATTCTTTCCCAAAATCGTCATTCTTACCTAACTCAATTTGGCAGATTTTCACAAAATTATAAGTTGATGGCGATCTGCTGATATCAAAAGGGTTCTCGAATGGGTAGTTTAGTTGTCTATTCTGAGATTGGATTGCCTTTATGAAGTTTGTGGACGTTGTAAGTTTTGTTTCTTCGTTTTGAATTTTATTACTAAATATGAAGAAAAATAACTCAAACTCTTTAAAAATATCAAAAAAAACTAGCGGGAGTTGCTTTGGATAGTAGTATGTAGCCAGTAGTTTGATGATTTTCCACACCTGGCTTAAAAGTTTAGATTCAGCCTTTAATAGTTCCTTTATATCCTTGTGAAAATGCCGAGGCATTTTAAAATCAGAATGTCTATTATCGACAGAATTACGCATGAAATCACTCAGAACAAACCTTATGTAACCTAAATAAGTTTTGCCAATTTCGTCTCCAAAGTAACTATTTGTGTTTTCGTCGCGTGGGTAAATTAGGAATTTGACTATATCCGATATAGTTAAGTTTTTAATCGCTAATTCAACATGGACATGTCTTGGTAAAAAAAGATATGGTGAACCGATCATGATTTTATAGAAATTATCTCGAAATAAGCATGGATGAACAATGCGATCGCCTACTTTGACGATTTCAATGTCATCCTTTATCTTTGGAACGTCACTCATCAAACCTCCTTTGGAATTGTAAAGAAGTGCGATCGCCCTTCTGTGTAGAAAAGTTTGAATAAAAATGATAATGCGCTTGTATGGATTTCAAATGTTAAGAGATGCGATCGCCCTTCCGTAGGGAGAAAGAAAAAAGTAAGAAATGCCCGTGGTATAAGATTTGCAAAGGTTTGGGGTGATTTGATTGTGAGAGGCAATGCTGCTTACCCCTACGTGCGCGGTCGCAGCTACACCACTTTTTTGACCGAGATAATCCCCTCACTACACCATTGGATAAGCAGCCATCTGTCAGAGTCTTTATCTAGTGCGGGTTTGAGACGGAAATTAAAAACTTCTTGCCAAACTTCTACCCCATGCTGGGACACAAAATCTGCCTCCAGCTTCTTGAACTGTTCCCATTGCCGATCTGCGATCGCACTCAGCATGGGGATAATTGCGGTGACTGAAACTTGTGCTGCAACAGGTGTCATTCTGCGTAGTCCTCAAATATACAAATGATTGGCATAGGTGGTTTTTTGGTGTTGATAATTTGAATCAACCGCTTACCTTTGCTTCTGGCTAATGCAAAACAGGCTAGCTCTGTTTCTGCTGCTGACCAATCCCTCTCGTCTGTTACTGGGTCAAACTCCTCCTCATCTGGGTTATAAGGATTGCTTTCATCGGTCATGGCTAGTTTGGCGGGTTAATCCGTGTAAGTTGCACCAAGATAGCCCCAAGTTGATTTAATGCCGCGTTGGTAGTTCGTTGGTGTTCTTCAAAGTTGCGTTGATGTTGTTCCTGACTTTCCCGTAATTCCAAGAGTACATCGTCAAGTATTGCGCTCCGAGCCAACACGCGGGTTACATCGGATGTTAACTCTCTAACCTCTTGTGAAAGCTGGGCTAGTGCTTCAGTATTACGATCTTGCTGCTGGGCTACTCGGTTTAAGCTGGTGTTGGTCTGCACCAGTAGCGCTTCTATTTGGTCAAGCCGACTTGGTGTGTCTTGTGGGGTATCCGTCATTTTCCCGCCTCAATCATTTTGGCTAATGATTCATGGTCAAAGCAGTCTAAATAGCTTACCAGTTCTCGAAATTGCTGATACTTTTCTTCAGCATAGCTATCTGGCGTAAAGCCAAGAACTTCGCAAAACTTTATATAGTCAGCATTCCAAGCAAAACTATTAAGGGCAGTCGCA
Source organism: Calothrix sp. FACHB-168 (assembly GCF_963889195.1). NCBI lineage: Bacteria > Bacillati > Cyanobacteriota > Cyanophyceae > Nostocales > Calotrichaceae > Calothrix > Calothrix sp. FACHB-168. The sequence continues at coordinate 17,019 of NZ_CAWPNJ010000073.1, read as the reverse complement.
AAACTTTTGACCGCCTCTAAAGTTTCAGGATTGGGTGATTCGGTCATGCCGGCAATTCCTCATCCTCAGTGTATTCAAGCAAATCTGATACTTGGCATCCTAAAACTTTGCACAACTTATCTAGCACCTCTAAAGACAACCTTTTGATAGTGTTTTGCTCGATTTTTTGAATATAAGAAACCGAAACCCCACTCAAAACAGCAAGTTTCTCTTGAGACAGCGATCGCCTATTTCTAATATCTTTTAGTGTGATTTTCACTGCCATAGTTTAAATTCTTGCTCCAGAGTAACAGTTAACTTACTACCCTGCAACGGGCTAGCAATAAACATAGGTTATAGATATATAATCCGGTTAAATCCTTAGTATATAAGCACTTGAGATGATTTTGCTAGCAAGTAGCATATTAGCATTTTAAATAACACCTTCGTTACGGGGTACTCTGTAGCGTGCTAGATTAGCTTTCAGTTGCAAATCGAACCGAACCGCAACAACTGAAGCACTAACTTTTGAATCGCGCTATGACCAATCAATCTCTTTCTGTGATTGAAGTAGAAGCCACAGAAATCACAGAGCAAGCAACTATCGAAACACAAATCGAATCTGAATCGAAGCAATCAGATCTACTGGATAACTGGGTACTATCGGCAGTAGCCAGAGAATTGACCAGACTAGATAAATCTGCATTCCAGAGAGCTATCACATCTCTAATCGAAAATTACAAAGTTCCTGTAGACCTTCTACGACGCGGTGAGGGGAAAAATACACAGTATTCTGGCTACGCTGTAAAACTAGTTAAGGCTGTTAGAAGTGCTGATAAAACTAGCATTGAAAGCCTATTAAAATTCTCACCAAAACCAACACAACAGGCTAATTGTTCGGCGCTAGCAACTGTTAATAAAAACAATCAACTGGCGCGTCAAAGCGATGCTAAAACCGTTGAGAATTTTACCCAAGCCAAGCAAAATTTAAACGCTGGATTGCAGAATTGGCGTATGCTAGGCGCGTCTTTAGCTGCCAAGGTAAGTAAGGAAATTAAGGCAGGTTTTGCAGAACAGTTTAACTCCGAGATGCAAGATTTAGGCGTACAAGCTCAAGATGTTTTCAATTTGGATTAAACCTATGAGACTCACAATCAACAAAGCCCACGACGCATACATAAACGCGATCGCATCCCAGATGGGCACAACACCACAGCAAGCTTTGAACTGGATGCTGTGGAAACTTCGAGAATCTAATTACAACTTTGGCGGTATTCTTCCCCAATACCCAATGCCCAATGTCCAACAACCACAGCAACAATTTGAGCCAGCAACCGCTATGAGTGGCTTATCGTTCATTCCCCAGTCGCCGCAAGCTATTCAAGAATTTGAGCAAGTAGCAGAGGAAATTGACCCCGTTATTAGTCGATTACTGGCTTTAGGCTTGGAGTCGTTCTGATGTCCACTGCAAAGCAATACTTAGCATTTCTGCTGACAATAGCCACCCTAACAACCCTGTGGCTTGTTGATATCAAAGTTAAAGGCGATCGCCCCTCCGGCCAAGAAGTAAGCGATCGCCCCTAGTTCAGCCCCAAACTTAAGGATGAATCTGATGAAATCTTACCCTAGATAGCCAAAGAAAAGAGGGGATGCAATATCTGTATCCCCTCAAAAAGCTTCGTAAAATCCCGCAATTGAATTATTTACACCATCATGATAAGCCAAATTTCCACTGCTCAAAGCAAGGATTTAGCCACAGTTGAAAAGTGCTTACTCGATGCTGAATTAGCACTAGCAGAGGCATATACAGCAGTTTTGAAACTGAAAGAATCTAACCAAATTATTGATGACAGAATCATTACTCATGTCGCTGATAGCTGGCATTACTCAACAGAAGCAATCCGATTAATTGAGGCTACAAATGAGACTTTATTGCCCAATCTGCGACAAGCTAACGCCACATCAGCAAGCGCACAAAGCTAATAAATCAGGATTACTTTGTGGCTGTGGAAGATTTCAACCAGTAAATTCAATTAATAGGAAAACAGACAAAATGGCACATCCAAAAAGAGGACTAACAGACCCCACAGGCGAGAAGCAAGCAGCTAGAGAAGCAGCTAATCAAGAACGGGATAGAAAAGCTAGAGAGCGCGTAAAAGCCAAATTAGCTGGTGTAGGAGTGAAAGCACAGGAAATTGCATCAACAATTGGAACAACTTTAGAGCCAATTACTAACACAGTCTCTTCAGTCGCTAATGTCGCAACAACTGCCACAGCTAGCGCTATCAATACCGCCAACAATATCAGACAAGCCGATTCTCCCACAGGCACAGGCTACCAGCACAGTTATGCTTCTAGTCAGCTACAGATTAACCAGAACCCTTACGGCGACTTAGTTATACCTCAGCTTGACTTTAATTCTCTAGTACCTTCTGACCTATTACACCCATCTGCCTTGCCTCAGTCAACAGACCAAGATTTGACCAACGGGTTAGCCCATTACGCCGGAGCTACCAGAGCATTGCAACTCTACCAAGCTGGCTTTAAGTACATCAATGAAGTTGGTAAAACTAAGCAGGAATACCACAAAGCCCAGCAGTCAGTAATTAAATCTGCCACTGAGCAAGTCAAAGTAAATCAAGAGATTGTACGCTTTGACCGTCAAAATGTTGAATTAGCCATTGAGCAAGAGAAGTTACAACACTCTAATGAACGCTTAAAACAGGCTCAAATTACCACTACTGCATTGGCTAATGAAACATCACAGTTGGCTTTGAAATTTGAGGCTCAAGAACAGAAACGAGATGCTGAAATCAAGAGTATTCAGTCCCAAAGTCAAGACATTATTCAGAAATATTTGAAAGACTCTATTAGCAACGGAGTCTAAAAGAAAATAGGGATTGTACAGCAAATACAATCCCTACCAAACGCATTCATATTGAATCGGATAGTACCATGCAAGGGTCACTCAACTCTTTAAATCAATTCAAAAATCAACTATTCATTTTCTCGTTTGGCTTAGGTTTAGCTTCTACAGTGGCAGTATTTCAACCAAACTCAGCCGTTAAAGAGTTTGGTAAAAGTCTACTTGGATTTTCAATTGCTGGCGTAGTTATAGGCGAATTAGTAACAAGCAGAGCCTTCATTTACTACAACAAAGATGCTAAGAGCTTTGATGAAATTATTAAACTGAAAGCTAGAGAAAATAATGAAATATCTCGCAATTTAGACAAAGCGATTAACGATTTAGCAACCAGCAAGCAAGAGTCACAAAGGCTTGAAAACGATCTACAGCAGGCATTGAAGTTATTAAAATCTCGCAGTGATGAACTAGTTACCAGTCGTGAAAATATCTATCAGCTTGAAACCAAGTTAAAAGAAGTTGGCAGATTTTCAACGAGAGAAGCACACAAGATAGTAAGAGAAAGTTACAATCGCTCACTACGTAAACTAGAAGCACATATAGAAGCTTTGATGCGGAACTATTCACCAATTGCTGATGAATTTAACAGTGTGCTAATTGAAGTTGATAAATTCCGTAACCGCTACATCAAAAAACTTGAAGAATACGACCAGCTAACAGACTTCAATGATTTGATTGATGTTGGCTTGGATATGCAAGATAAGATAATCAACGGGTGTATTGAATTAAGGGTCAAGGGTCAATCAATAGCCATTAGATATCTTGATTCACTGCTGCAAGACTCAGTTAGCTACCGTCAATACGAACAAGACGTGATTAACTTGCAGGAACACGCTGGCAAGACTATCCAAGAATTAAAGGCAGAGAATGAAGCCCAAGTTCGCGCCATAGTAAGCGATTGGGTGAAGGCTAATAATCAACACATAGAAAACTACGAAATCAACTACACAGAACTACTAGAGGCAGGCAAGCAGGCGATCGCCAAACTACAAGAGCGCGATGCTTTGATAGCCCAGATGCAAGCAGAACTGGAGGAATTGAGAAAACCTTGGCAGTTCACAGGAACTATTGACTATGCCCAAGCAGGTAACGCAATTATCAACTTCTACTATCAGGCTTATGGATATGTTCTGGATGCAATAGCTTGGCAAGAGACTGAAACAGGCTACACATTGACCTTTGCGACTGGTAGAAACAAGGTTTATCTGACTGCTGATATGTTGCATGACAAAGACAACAGTCCACAGTTAGCAGGCTTGACCAACGCTCTAACACTGCCAGAATTTACCCCTAACTACCAATCTGGCTTGATGGTTCTAGAGGTGCAGACTCGCAAGCCATCTAAGAAAAAGGCAGCAAGTGAAAGTGATATCAATAAGCTTTGGGTGAGCGCTGCCAAGTTTGAGGCAACTGTCAAAGGATGGTCACGTATTCGCATCACCGGGGGAAGTGAATCAGGTAAAAGCCCAACGGCTGAAAACTTGGCCGTGTGCATCCTCAAGAATCGCCCTGGTGTAGTAAAGCTGTTTAACCCACAGTTTGATAGTGTTAAGAATTACTGGACTATTCCTACTGTTGGCACATCTCACAATGACAGCGAGAAAGCTATTAAGGAGCTAGCTAAAAAGGTTGATAATCGTGCTAATGGTCAAGAATTCAGAGAGCAGTTTGAACTGTGGCTTTTTGACGAAATTGACTCAACTTTTAGCCATACCCACAACAAGAAAGCAGGGATTGCTGATAGCGTCTGCTTTGTTATTAAGCAAGCATCACACCAAAATTTAGGGGCGATATTCATTGGTCAAAATGCCAATGTTACTGAATACAAAGGTATGAGTAGAAGTGATTGGAACTCAGCCGTTAATGTTCATATTGGGAATAATGCTTATGACGCTATCACTAACTCAAATCAATTTACTAGCGAAGAACAGAACAGACTAAAAGCTATTGCTGATAAGTTAACTGAGTTTTGTACATCCAAAAATGATGAATTACAGCTTGACAATACAGACCCAAATGCTTATCGCTTTGCACTCGTAGTTGAGCCAGGTAAAAAGCCTTATTTCATGGAATTACCTGCCTTTAGTGCATACACTTATGACCAAATTACCTCTGTTGCCGACGTTGCTGATAGCGTTGCTAGCCAACTATCACCACCAACACCGAACGCTGTAACCCTTGTAAATCAAGGTGTTGCTAGCAACGTTGCTAAGGGTATAGCGGTATCGTGTCCTAAGTGTAGTTCTAGCAACGTCAAGAAAAATGGTAAGACTAAAACTACTCAAAAATACCAGTGTAAAGACTGCGGTCACAATTATGCTATGCCGTTGAATTAGTAACAATATAAGCAGGTGTAAATCTGCCTATTAAAGACTAAATCAAAATTATTTTAATTGAGGCTTTTTCGGCTGGGCATTTAACGATTTAACCAGTCAAAATTTTTACTTTTTGATATTATTTTTGTTTAGCACCTGATTGTTTAATAGGTAATTGAGCAGCAACGTTTGCAAGCCATAACCACTTACAATTGGTGCATCTTTTCAAGTATTTGTAAAAATTCCCTTACCACTTCTTGTGGCTGTTTCTGGCATCTTGAAGAATCAAAACGCTCAATTACTCGTATCCCGTAATGCCGAAAAAGCCGTTCTCGCTCTTGTTCGTCTACTCGCCTCTCTGGCTTATGGTAAGGCCCATCAACTTCAAGAATGCCCCATTTACCCTGGTGGCAGATCAGAAAATCTGCTTCCTTATTACCTCGACCCTGTGGTGTGCGTGGATCGTTAAGACGAGCTAAACAGTTTGGCAGGAAGAGAACTCCAGTCTGGTCAAGTGCTTCAGCAATTTTTATTTCTACTTTTGAACGAAACCTTAAGGTCTTCCATGTATAAATTTTGCTATTTATATCAAATGGAATTCCTTGATTGTTAACAGATATTTTAGACTTAATTACATGCTGATTGGTAAGTGCTTCAATATTAGGCAAAATAGATACATCATCTATTGCATCTATCAGTATTTCCCCATCCATTTGTATTATTTTATCTTCTATTCCGGTTATATTTGTACCTCTCATGCTTACATTGCTCAAATTTAATTCCATACTGGCGTGATCCACCCTTAAATCTGCCATATCAAACCACACGTTCTCTAAGTTTAATTCACGTAAAAATGCCCCTCTTAAATCTGCTCCTATAAAGCTTGCACTTTTCAAGTTGGAGCAAGCTAGGTATGCACCCCGTAAATCTGCGCCACAACAATTCGTTAGTACCATATCTCCATAAACTATCTTTATACCTCGCAAATCTGCACCACACAAAAAAGCACAAGACAGGTCAGTTTTATCTAGTTGTGCGCCTCGCAAATCTGCACCAAAAAGTTGCGCATTATGCAGATTTGCACTAGTTAATTTTACTCCCCTTAAGTCTTGTCCATTAAGGTCAGCCTGATATAAATTTACTTTGTTAAAATCTCTTTCACCAGATTCATAGCGCTTTAAAAATTCATCAATATCACTATCACTAAATGAAGATTTATTAGCATCCATGAGTAACTCTCTATTTTTTCTCATGCCATATTTAAAATGACGTAGCCTTACAGAGTGGTCTTGCAAGTTAAAGTTATTGAAAACCTAGCAATGTAACATAAATATGCTATTTTTGCATATTTTGCCAATCATTGTAACCTCCCTGCATGGGAGGTTCAATCTACTCAGTAAGATATAAGGCATTTCTCAAACGCCTACGGGAAGCGCGACTTGAAGCTGATTTAACCCAACTAGAGGTTGCACAAAAACTCAATCAGCCACAGTCGTACATTTCGCGGTGCGAGTCAGGAGAGAGGCGAGTTGATGTGGTAGAATTGACCGACTTTGCAATGATTTACAAGAAGCCTTTGGACTATTTTGTAGATTTTAAATTTGAAACCGAAAGCGGTTCAAATACTACGCAGTAACTACAAGGCGGCAGTTGTTAATTAAGTATTGCCCTCAGGCTGGCGCATCTATCTATTCTCTGCTCACAGTAACGGACATATCAGCAAAGATTCATCTGCAAGAATTTTGAGAACAGCTTGCAAGTCAGTAGGGATAATTGGTGTGAGTACCCACAGCTTCAGAAGGACGGCATTAACCCAGATGAGTAATGCGGGTATTCCGTTGAGGGTGATAATCAGTGGGCATCGAAATTTAGAGCAGTTGCAGAAGTATTTGAAAGTAAGTGATGAGCAGGTGTTAGGGACATCGGCGATCTTGGCGATGTTGTCGCCAGTGTTTCTTTACTTCCCCTACAGTCTGCCCAAAGTCATTGTCAGCAAGGCTTTGAAAGATTATGCGAATGTCTTTCGGTGAAATGTCGCTGAAGCAGAGCGATCGCCCCCTAGTTGCTGTTATTAGCCGTTGAAGGCTTGCATCGTACATTAGCTCCGGGTGAATACACGGTAAGCAAGACCATTTACCTGGCTTGAACACAGAATTTGAGAATTTTGGTAAAGAATTGCGGCTTTTTGGTTCTGGTGTTGCAGTGCAGCTGTATGAGTATGAAACAGACAAAATTGGCGTTTTGTCTGTTTGAGTTTTTGATTAACTATGACACCAGTAGTAGCAGTTAAGCCCAGAGGCAAGCAACTATCGAAATTAGCGCCTGTTAATGCCCAACAGCGGTTAATTCAGTTGTGGTTGCACGATAAGCCAGTTTCTACTCAAAAATGTTATTTGCGGTATGCGGCGCAGTTCACCGCATTTTTGGGCGGAGTGGGGAAAGCCATCACCCACACGACAGTAGAAGATTTGGTGGAATTCTCAGAGTATCTATATCAGAAAAAGCTTGCTGCACCTACGATTAATACCTATATGGCAGCAGTTAAAAGTTTACTTTCCTTTGCCTACAAGACTGGTTACATCAAGCAAAACCCCGGTGCTGCTATCAAGTTAAAGAAGATTGACCAGCGATTGCATGAGAAAATTCTTACTGAAACAGATATTGCGCTGATGATTCGGCTGACTGAACGCGCCAAGTATCGTTATCAAGCCCAACAAATTAGAGACTTGTTGATATTGAAATTGCTATATGTCGCAGGGTTAAGGGTTTCGGAGTTGGTAGGGCTAAGGTGGAGAGATTTTACTGTTCGCGATCGCTCCGGGCAAATTACTGTTGTGGGCAAGGGGGATAAGTCTCGTCATGTTCTGCTGCCAGAATATCTGTGGGTCGAATTAATGAACTACCGTAAGGATGCGCCCAAAGATGCTTATGTCTTCCCTAGTCGCAAGGGTAAGGGGTTGAAGCCGTTGCAACGCCAAAATGTTGACCCCATAATTAAGGATGCGGCCCAACGGGCAGGGTTGACCGAGAAGGTTAGCTGTCATTGGCTGAGGCATTCTCACGCTACCCACAATGCTGAGAGGCGAACGCCAGTTCCTCTAATTCAGCAAACATTAGGTCATGCAGATATTGCTACAACTTCAGGTTACATTCACATTCGACCCGGAGATAGTAGCGCTTTGCACCTGCCCCAGGTTTAACATCGCCCCTTAAGAGCGATCTCGCCTCGCTTGAGTAATTACTCATTTGATTATTTCAATAAAAAATGATTGTGCGATCTTTAAAAATTATTGAAATTTTTATTTACTATTGCTTTTAGTTCGTCCTTTTTTATTAACTCTGATTCCTGACCAATTAATGGTAAAAGGCTATTATAATATTCAGAATATTCTGAACATATAAAGAACTTTCGACTTGATTTTGCAATGGCTTCGTTAATGATTTGAAAACTAATTTCAGATAATTCTGAGTGAGATCCAATTAAAATTTTATTGGATGTAATTGGTAAAAAGACATATTTAATTTTATCTAATTTATCATGAAAAGATTTAAATCTTCTAGAACCATTAATTTCAAATAAACATCCAGTATCGCCAAGAATTAAAGGTATTTTAGAGCTACATATGAACCATCTTAATCCTTGATACATATCTGCTCTTATTTTAGGATTAGGGCTTTCTGACAACGTTTTGATATGAGTTTCTCTAATTACTTCTGAAACTTTACCTTTAACAGTATCAATATAAGTTAGAAAAAGTTTTTTAAGTTCTAAATCTCGATTATCTAAAAAGTTAGAACCTTCAGATAACAATAATTGAAGCAACGTATTCGGTTTTTCTGCTTTTAATTTGTTTAATAAGTGTTTTTTAAAATTACTAAAATTAGTATATTCAAATAAATTATTTTCTATCTCACTTAAAACAAATGCTGTTGACTCGTTGATTGAATCTCTAAGATGTTTTGTCCGAATAGATAAATGAGCAATAAAATCTGGTATTAAGTTTGTTTCAACTTCAACTACCTTACCCGAATATGTTCTATTTCTTAACTCATCTATAAGAACTGAATATTTATACTCTACATTTGTAATTTCTGTATCTGCGTCAATTTCTCCTTCTTTGCCATAAAAATGTTTCTCGACGCTAACGTTTATTATATTGTTTTTATAAGGCTTTTTCCCCTTATGATATACCCAAGTCAATACTTGTTCACCTTGTTTTTTGTTAGCAAATCCTTTTAGTAGAAACCTTGGAAGTATATGATGTCTTTTTCCTGACATATATTATTCTTTTAAGTATTTTAATTATTAAACAATGATTAGTTATATGGTAACAATTTAATACTTGAATTTCAGTCCATCAGTATATCGTGCAGAAACTTCCACTAGACAAACATTGCCTAAAAGGATTCAAACTAGGCAATGTTTAACGACCGCTAGCTAGAATGCTTTGCCTGCCTGTTTTGTAGCCTGAGCGTAAGTTATTGTATGGATGCTACTCGAACGCCAAGAACGGCTGATGCGATCGCCCCTGCTTTAGCAATGAATATTTGAGTAAAAGCTCATTTGAGTAAATACTCAAAATATCAAAGCATGATTTTACTGATAGGGCAAGCTATATATTGCTGTATTTAATACTAGTGTTCAAGCTAGCAGCGATCGCCCTAGCCCGGATAGATAGAGGCGGTATCCAGTTCAAGAAAGATAACCTTGAGAGTGCTTTGAGAAATTCCAAACTTATAGAGGGTAAGCATTCTGTAAAGTATAGACACGGTACAGAAACCGTAGAGATAGGTGATATTGTTCAGGATGCTCTAAGTGAATGGGTGTCTGAAATGCCGATTGTAGAGAGTTTGCTAACTAAGGTCAGTCAGGCACTTTTGAATGGTAGTCCTGTGTTTGGGACTGGCGGCGGCATGGCGATATCTGTTATCTCGGATTGGATAGAAAAATATTGGGCTTTATCTAGACTCAAACGCTATTTTGCGCTACTACTATAGTCTATGTGCATCGCCCTCACCTGCACCCCCCAACTATCCGATTTGAAATCGGAGTCCCTGACTGGCCAAGTTTTTTAGTCAAAGTGATTTGAGTAGTTAAAACTGATGTTAACTGGTTCATATCGCAGATATAAATTTTCTACTTCCTTAGTTTTTACTTCAACCGGGACTGCTGTTTACTTTTAAGCCTGCCATTCTCAAAGATGGCGGTAATTTTGGAGCCATCCAGGTTATCCCAAACGAAGGTTACTGTTGTTGGGGTTCGGTCTACTTCAGTACCGTTGCTACTGAGAATAGCTCGTACATCTGTCAAAGTCATTTCTAGTTGCAGGCGTTCGTATTCTATAAGGTTGACATGACGAACTTCAGGTTGAGCAGGTAGTTCTTGCTGTTTGGTATTGGAAACAACTTGGTTGAAGCCATAACCTAAACCGGAGCCAAGCATTACTCCAAGGGAGAAAGTGAGGGATAATAGGCGGACATAAGGATTGCGAGGTTTGGGATTGGATAAAATAGACATCTGTATTACCTTTTTATGGGAAAAGGCTAAATTTATTAACCTAATTTTTTTTAGGGTTGAGAGTAGCTTACCTCAAAAATTTTAGCGTTGCAACAAATTTGCCTAAAAAAAATTAGGCAAATTTGTTAAAATGGCAATTGTAGAGGACAAGTAACCAACCCATGCAAAAGACAAAGATAGTTTCACGAATCGCTTTACTCCGTGAGCAGATAGGTCTGACTCAGCTTGAATTAGGTCAACTTCTGGGTGTAACAGAAAATTCTGTTGCTAATTGGGAGAAAGGTAGGGGTAGTTTAGAGTGGATAGATAGAGTAATTAAGTTGTGCAAGCTTTTTCAATGTATGCCAGACCAATTGGTAGAGTATGTTCCGGACAATGAACCAGTAGAGGTACAGTCAAATACCAAGAAAAATCAATTAGACGAGTTGCGTAAATTAATTAACACTCAGGAAGCATCTTCTATTGGGCATAAGTCTGTTTCGGATATTGAATCGACACATCTATATTCACAGGTACAGCCAAAGGTCAAGACTAGTTTCTTGGAAGATTTACGCAAACTAGCTGATACTGAAGAGCCGGCTTCTGTTAGAAATTTAAACCAGATTTCCAATTCCCAGAATGCGGAGGTCTGAGAATGATGCGGATGATGCTTGCTAGTGACCTCATCTTAGAGGCGATTCTTAACCGAAATGTTTTTTTCCCAAATGCTCAAGAGTTTATTGATATTTTTGAATCACGGCGAGTTCAAGGATATATATCTTCAATCGGCTTTGAGAACGTTTGTTGTGTTGTAAGAGCTTCAATCAACAATAGAAGAGAGCTTGCGGATTCTGAAAAGAATGTGAGCGAGTTCGTGATTTCTTTGATAGAAAAGATGGGAATTTTAATATGTGAGGTTGATTCGTCCGCTGTACAGCAATCTCGCTTGTCAAATATAGTTGAACCCGCATCTGCTGTCGAGGAAGCTTGTGCAATGGCTAATAATCTTGATGGGATTATTACTCTACATCCTGATAAATTCCTTGGATCTAAATTACCTGTTTATTCGGAACAGCAATTTGGACTTGAAGTTTTATTGCACCAAGTAGAACAAAAATCTGACTTAGAAAATATGTTAGAAAATTGGCAGTCTGAAAATTATAAAAATTCAATTAATCTGAGAGACTGGCTGGACAATATTTTTAATCTAGGTTGGCTGACACTTGAAGATATTTTTGGAACAACAGTCTTTGGTACTTTGCCCAATAGTGCTTGATAACCGGGGTGATTAGTGAGGCGATCGCGTTAGCCAAAACCAAAATTACAACGATTAGCGAGACTATCAAAAAGCTTTCAGATTTCATATTTTTTTGGGTGAAGCGACGAGTTTTTAATGGGCTAGGGTTTGTCCCTAGCCTTGAGTTTTTTAGAATGGGGTCTTGCCAGTGCGGTTAACTTCTTTGATGTACTCGCTGAAATAATCGCTTCCTAATTCAGTTGTTTTTGGGGGTAAGCCCACCGCTACATCAAAACTGGCATCTAGGTGATCGCTTTGAGCATTGTTGGCTAGAGGCTTGGTTTCAGTCTTGGTTTGAATTAACATCGAATTACCTTTTTTAGTACGTGGGAGTCGTTAGCGCGGCTCCCTTTTTCCTTACAGTTCTATATTAATAGAACTAGTTTCATAAAAATAAGTACCAGTTATATTAAATATATTTATGTAACCAGTTCTGTAAACCCCTTGCCTATATATAACCAGTTATAGATAATAGAACAAGTTCTAAAAAGGTAACGAGATTGTGAGCAAGGCATTACAAGAGCAAGTTAACAAACTGTTTGAAGCGACGAAGGATTTACAAAGCTTTGAGGAAATTAAGCCACACTGTGAACAGTTCAATGAATGGTTAAATACCAGTACTAATTACAGCGTTGATAGCCTGGGTACAGTTTTAAGTCGTGTCGGGTTCTACAAAAAATTTAAATCTCTGAAGCTAGAGCAAGGTAAAAATGCCGATTCCGTACCCAAGCATGACAAGGCTGGTAATGTTGTGGGTAATGAGTTGAAGCATTATTGCTTACTGCTTTGTGGCTTAGACAAGAAAGATTGGGAAGCGAGAAACGAGACTACACGGGTAAGCGATCGCGTCACTGCCACAAATGAAGATGGCAGCATAGGTATTGAAATCAAGCCAGATGAGTACATTGAAATTACTGGCAAGTTACTAGAAAGCGATAACCCCCATGAGTTAGCAGTGGGGTTAATTGCCGCAACTGGTAGAAGGCCACATGAAATTTTAGCCAGAGGGAAGTTTACCCCAGTTGAGGGGGAATCTTATCAGGCAATGTTTGAGGGACAAGGTAAAAAGCGCGGTGAAAAGCCAGTTTTTAAAATCTCTACCTTATTTCCTGCCAGCTACATCATTGAGAAATTTAATCACCTCCGTAGAGATGACAGCGTTAAGTCACTCTTAAAAGAAGTTTCCAACGAGTTCCCCCGTGATACAGCTGCGCAAAACAAAGCCATTGAAGACAGACGCGGTAACTCACTACGTCGAGTAGTACAAGAGTACTTTGGTGGTAAAGACAGTAATGAACCTCTGTTAAATTTCCGTCATGGTCAAGACCAAAATGACTGTAAAGCCTTACGTGCTGCTTGTGCTGCTTTAGTGACCGAGAGAGATTGTAAAGGTTCTATTGGTGCAAAGATGTACTTTGCTGCTTCATTTTTGGGGCATATTACCCCAGGTGAAAAAATCTCGGATTCCGATTTAAAACACATCACTACTACCCTTGGCTACTCTGACTATTACGTGACTGAGCCAGTTGGATTCCCTGACGCACCAGAGAAAGCAAAACCTACCAACGTAAAAGCTTTACCTGAAGATTTAGAAGTAATTAAAAATCTGCAAGCTGAATTAAATTTAAATTCTCAACATGAAGTAGTTCATCTGTTATTAGAAAAATACAATCTAGTCACCCGATTAACAAAAGAATTGGCACAAGCTAATAAAAAAATAGATGAATTGTCAGCCAAAAACCAGCAATTACAAGAGGAAGCTAAAGAAATGCAAGTTACAGAAAATCAAACAATTACTATTGATAAAAACGAGCTAGAAGCATTGATTGATGCTAGGTTAGAGGCAAAATTAAATCAATTACCTAGCAGTGCTGAGAGTAAGCCAGCAGTAATTAAGGAAGTTACTAAAGTACAACCCAAGCAAGACGATAGAGATTGGGAAGCTGTTTCATCTGAAGAACTCAAAAAATTAAAATCTGCTGGTGCAATTGATGAAAAATTAATGAGATGTTTCGCTGCTATCAAAACTCATAATTCTACTGTTGCTATATCAGATGATGATAGGTGGTATGTGGGCAATGCTGTACTCAGGGAATTATCGGGTTGTAATGGTCAAGTGATTGCTAAATGGTTGGAAGCTCACAACGATGAAGTGACAAGCCATAATGAGGCTTATGGGCTAGGGCAATACCACAACAAACGCCACAAGGGGAAATCAATCACTGATGTGATTAGCTGGTAGCAGAGGCGAATAAGAAAGACCCATTTAACCCTTCCAGCTATACCAATAAAGGCAAGGATACAGATAAAATTCTGCCACTTGTAAGTGAAGGCTGCCGCAGAGCTAAAGTCAAGTAGCAAATATAACAAGAAATCTAATGATTACCAACTATTTATTAACTAATTGATAATCATTAGATCTTACAGCGAATTGCAAGTTGGTGAGGTACAGATAATCGTTGATTGTAGGGGCATTGGCACTGCCATGCCCCGAAGCGCGTACCTCATTTACCTGAAATATGCTGTAGGAATTATTTATTATGTTGATTTAAGGACTTTCGTAATTCACATTCGTTTTTTAACTGTGCTTCAATTAGCTCTATTTGATCTTGGTAGTTAATACCATTTTTGCTATGTGTTAAAACCTCTCTAATCTTTGCAATGATAGACCAAACTTCAAAATCATAAAAAGGATTTAGACCAATGATATTGCCTGAGTTCATATCAACAGATTGAGGAGATTGCACTATTTTTATTAAGTTTAAAATAGCAAATTCGATATTCCAATTTACAGCATATAATAGTAATGCTGCAAATGCCATAACTATATCTGAGTTAATTAAATAATATTCAGTTTTCTTGTCTTGTAATGAAAAATTAACTGTTATAAATTGAGCAAATTTAATAGTATTTTTATATGGTATTTCTAATTTTGAGACATCAAACACCACATATTCTTGAGTATCTTGAATTTTTTTTCTAACTTTATCTATTAAATTTTTATCAGTTCGTAGAAAACAGTTATTGGCTATCTCAATTAAATTAGCATTCTCTTCAATAAATAAACTTTTAGCAGCCAATTTCCAATCAAAATTAGGTAATTGAGTATAAACTGGATTAAATTTAATATCTGTAAAATTTGCGGCAATTGAATACTTTGAATTTCTTAAGTTAATACACCAATCTAAAGCCTCAGTAGAAATGTCCATTTTATATTGATTCTGAATTTTAGTATCATAAAAATATTTTCGCATTTCGCTAATAAGTTGCTGAGATATAATTTTTTGCTCAATTCCTTTGGTAACTAATTCACGAATTATTTTTGTTTCGTTACTACGTTCATCGCCAAAATCTACCGACTTACCTTTTTGGCTCTTATTCTCTTTAGAAAAATTGTAATCACAAAAGTAATTATGATCTTTAAATCTAAAGTGTGCTTGCTTTGATATTGAGGCTGTTACTATGCTACCACCCTTGCAACCACATATAGGGCAAATAACATCATTATAAATTTTATTATTCTCCTGTTTAGATAATTTTTTTATTCTTGCATTTATATCAAGTTCATTATTATATCCAAGCAAAGATAATAGTTGCTCAACATCTAATTCTCTTTGAAATGTTTGCGAATAAACTGTTATAGCCATAAATAGTTACTTAAAAGAATGATATCTAAAATATAGATTAATTTATGTATATTCACTGTATCTTTACCCCTTTTAGCCAAAAAACTAGAAGCGATCGCCCCTCTACCCTTCCCCACTGCCCAACACGTTAGCCCCTCCAGAATCGCCTGTGAGGGGTTTAATTTTGCCCTATGGTGTATTTGCCTTGCGGTGAGCATCCAAGCGGCTAAAACCTTTTTTTCTGGCAGATGGGTGAAGGGAAGGCGATTCTATGCGGCTTGGTTATTCGCGGTTAAAAAATGGGTCTTGGGAGTTCGCGCCAATTTTGGTAGTCACACCTAAATTTAGAATTGGGGGTTTTGGGGTTTTGTGATTATGTCCGTAGTCACGTAGTTATATTTGGTAGTCACGTTAGTTTATATCTATATATATAGAGGTCGTGACTACGGTATCAAACTCTGATACAAAATACTAAAATTCTCAGTGGTGAATACCAAAAAATGTATAAAAATGTCGTGACTACCAAAGCATACTGAGAATTAAAAAAATAGGTCGTGACTACGGCGATGATTCTCAGTGGTGACTACCAAGACTGTATAAAAATGTCGTGACTACCAAAACATACTGAAGTAGGGCAGTAGTCATTCGTCATTGGGCATTGGGCATTGGTCATCGGGAATTGGGCATAGGCGATCGCACCTGGGGAAGTGCGGCGGGGAAAATTTGGCGGCGGGGAATTCGGAAGGGACGCGATCGCCCTTCGGGGAAGCATAGAGAAGTTACGCAAGCCATAGCCAAAAATCGGCAAACTTTTGATGATAAGTATTAGTCAGAAATTGTGGACGCGATCGCCCTTCGGAGTGTAAGTCGTTCTAATACATATATAACCAGTAACTAAAAATAAAACGGGTTCTAATCTGTGGGTAACTGGTTGCCGTGCCAAGTCGTTGTAATGCAGATATAACCAGTGATAAAAATAAAACGAGTTCTAATGTAGATATAACTTGTTATTTCATTTTTGGAACTAGTTATAAAATAATCTTGAATAGATATAACTGGTTAGCTTTTGCATAGAGTCGTTGAAACATATATAGAACTGGTTAGCAATAAAGATAGAACCTTTTATAATATGTAGATATAACCCGATGCTGCTAGCTGCTGCAATTCTTGTATAGCAAGGCTTTTCAGGCACAGTATACAACTAGTTATAATAAAGGTATAACGTGATGATTACAGATACAACCAGTTCTAATGCAGACATGCAAGTTAGTATAACCAGTTATATAAATATACCGATATGCGAGATACAGATATAACCAGTTACGTCCGTTAATTTAAATTAACGGACGTAACTGGTTATATCTGTATCTCGCATATCGGTA
>NZ_CAWPNJ010000072.1:0-31446 GCF_963889195.1 Calothrix sp. FACHB-168 | reverse complement strand
GGCGATCGCATGAATTGAATGCCAACAAACGCAGATCTATTGATCACCCGTAATTTACTTAATAGGACTTATTCTCATTAGATTTTAAAATATCGCTGACACTTATAGTTCAGAAATACTATTTACTGAAAATTAGTTCAGTACAAATGAACTTGTTACAGTTAGGGTGCGGAATGTGGGTACTATCACTGGCAAGAAGAAGGGCACAAAAGGACAAAATACATTCCCAAAAGATTACTAGGGGAAATTCAAGAAGCCGAAGCCGCAAAACGCCCAGTTTTAGAGATATTACGATTGTTGGGCGTTGAGGTAAACCCTAGTAAATTACTAGGGGATAAACCAATCAACCCTAGTAATGCAACTGATGAAACAAGCCCTAGTAATAAAATATCCCCTAGTAAAATGCGACGAAACAAGGGGGAGGGAAGCGGCAGTATTCATTGGCGAACCATCACCAAGAATGGCAAGGATTACCAGCAGGCTTACTATCATTATGAGTTTTGGAGCGAAGGCGATCGCTTGGTCAAGTCATCAAAGTACATTCCCAAGGCCTTACTGAAGCGAGTTCAGCAGATGGAGAAACAAAAGGCACCTGTTAGGGATATATTGCACGTATTGGGAGTGATGAAATGATGATGTTAAAGCTATTACAGTAACTGCTGTTGAAGTACCTGAATTAACCCCAAAAGAACAAAGCGTAGACGCTGCATTGGCTTGTCGTAGACATCGCTTGCATCTCGAACGCAAAAATCTCATGCAAATGTGTCTCATTGGGACTCAAATAGAAATTGACTCAAGTGATGGGCCACAGCAATCTATGAGACATAAATTGAAAGTGAGTCGAGCGAACAGCAAATCATCGTTCAAATCACAGGTTTATACAAAAAACCCCTATGTCAGTTTGACAGTCTTCAGAAAGGAAAACTTTAAACCCTCAGTTGAGCAATCGCTGCTTCCACCGCAGTAGCGACCTCACCTTTGGGCATAGATCCAATTACCTGTTGGGATTGCTCAATCAAAAGTTGTTTGAACTCCGGATCTTTCTCCGCTTCTACGCCAATGATCTGTTGAATTAGCTCCAGTTGTGTGCTGACGGTAGTCGCTACATTTTGTTGTTTGAACTGGGTAATTAAGCCTTGAAGGATGCTAGTCACCTGCTTTGGATCGCTAGAATTCGTCATCACCTGACGAATTTGGTCGGCAGCTTCAGTGTATTCAATTTGTCCAGACCCAGCTAAATTGGTGATGGTACTTCCCGTGATAAAAAAGCTGTTGCCCAGCGATCGCTTGCTCAACTCTTTTAAGGCTTCGGCTTGATCACCCGTTACGCCTGCCAGTCGGTTGACTAACTGTTCGCTGGCTGCCAGTCGTGCTTTGATTTCTTCATAGTCTCGGTAGATAGAGTCTCGAATAGTAGTTTCTACCGTACTTTCACGAGCAGTTGCTTGATAAGTCAAATTGAGCTGTGCTTCAATTAGGCGCTCTGTAACGCTCCCCTTCGTTTTGGCTTTCACAACCCAGAGGTTTTCCCGTTGTTCAATTCCCTTTAGCTCAAATTCCAGTTCGGGCATTTCTGTTTGCAGCTTGTAGAAGGCAAGGCTGAGGGCACTGAAGTCAAATTCGCCCTTGAATACCAACTCCACCACATCTTCTGATTCTTGATAGAGGTATGCAAATTCACCCGCTTCAAAGTCGCGATCGACCGGATAGCGATCGGTGGGCTGGTTATCGTCGTATTTGCGATAAATGTAGTCGCAGCGCACGTCGGTAAAGCAAGTTTTATTACTGACACTCCAGTCTTCGATGCAAATACCCGTCAAATCGGCTCCTCGAAAGTTGGCTCTGGCAACTTGGGCACGTACAAAAATACTACCCCGCAGGTCGGCTTTTTGAAAGTCGGCTTCGGTGAGATTGGCATCAATCAGCACATTTTTCCTTAAATCAACGCCCTGAAAGTCTGCGCCTGCAAGCTGTGTCCGAACTAAGCGACTCTCTCGCAGGTCAGCCTGCTTTAGGTCGGCTCCGGTCAGGTTGGTATCAGTAAAATCAAAGCCTCGCAGGTCAGCCCCTTGCAGGTAGGCTCCCTGGAGATTGAACCCACGAAAGTCGCGATCGGCACTACAGGCATGAGTCAGTAGCTTCTGGACTTTGGGGATCTCTAAATCGAGGTACTGATTATCAACTCTGGCTCTTTCCAGCCCGATCGCTCCTTGAAAGCAAGTCCGATATAGTTTACGTGCCCGTAAATCAGAATTTGCCAACTTAGCATTTCTAAAGTTGATATTACTTAAATCCAGGTTGACGAAAGAAGTTCCCCACCAAGAGCCAACAGTTAGCGCCCAGAATCGTTGAAGTTCTGGATATAACCAAGGCGTTCCCCGAACAGAGTTAGCCAGCCAAGCACTTAATGTTAGAGACACTCCATATCCAGCCCCAAGCGAAAGTACTGTCCAATAGATTACTGGTGAAGTAAGCAAAATTTCACTGAACGCTAGACTTTTTCGTTCTAATACATCAGCAATTACTCCAAGACAACTAATAGTTGCAGGAAAGATACTGCTAGAAACAATACTAATTTTAAGTAATTTGGAATTAATGAATAGAATATCAGCAACAGCAATTGTGAAACGAACTGTTAAAAAACTAGCCAAACTCAGTCCCAAGCACAAACCTGTCGCCACGATGATTGTAATTAGAAATGCAGTAAATCCCTGAATAAGATTAAAAGCTGCTAGTAGTATTGATAATATAATAGCAACGCCTAAACTAATGATGAGAGTAAGCGTTACCTTAATGACATCCTGAGTGATAGAAGTTGCAATTACAGCTAGTACAATCACCAGTGTAATATGAAGCTGTGAACGAGCAGGATTATCGATTATGCTGTATAAGCTAATGAATCCACCTACATAGCCTGAAAGCACGTTTGCTAAGATACTTAGCAAGATAGACATCGCAGCCAAAGTGTTCTTGATTAGAATTTTTTGACCTGCAATCTGATTTTGAAAATTCGCATTTAATAAATCATTCTGCACAAATCGCTTACCATGAATCCTATTGGCTTTGCGTTTCAGCCGATCTGTTTTCATTTCTGCACACACTGAAAGAGAATTAACTTTACTAAATGTTGTTGAACCGACAAAACATTAAAAAAACATATAAGGATTAGCTCAAATTACATATCTTATAAGTTTTTCAGTGTCCTGAAACCATCGCACTCAGACTATAGCGATTCTCGGTCGAGGGCGGTACACTTTCAGCCCTGAAACCCTTGCCAGTCTGGATCTGATCGTATTTCATCCATTTAGGAACCGCTATTGATAGATCAGCTGAATCTTGTTTTACAAGCTTCAGTGTATTACTATACAGCAGGAGTTCATTGCGTTTCAAGAACAATTATGACTCAATTAAACCACGCTGCTCTACGCTTACAAGGCAATATAACGATTCCTAAAACGAATATAGAAGTAGTATCGTCGATCGGTATTTTGGGCGCTGCTGAATCTCCTGAAATTGAGAATTTTAGTAAAGTATTTGAAATTGTCAGAACGCGATCGCTTACTGAGCAACACTTCTTGGTTAGTGTTGATCCCAAGAAAGAACCACATTTTTTACCAATTTCGTTTTTAGAGGAGGGGATCAAGCAAAGTGCATCTGTTTGTCGGATTGCCAGATATTTTTCCATGTCAGAGTTCCGTGACTTTGTTAAGGATCTTGAAAAGACGATCAATGACCTAAAGTTGACTGATCACAACTTTAATACTGCTGACAAAGTGATTGAGGTCTTCTCTATTCCTCAACAAATCGCAGAAGATATTTTTAATGAATCAGTCCGAAAGCAAATTGACGCAAAAGAAAAAACTCCGCTTCATGTGCTTGAGGGAATTACAGAAAATCAATTAGGAAAAATTCTACCAATCCCGATTGGGTCTGGTTTTCTAGTTGGTGGCAGCCATCTGCTCACAAATCATCATGTGATTCCAGATGTAAAAACCGCTGCTCAATGTGTTGCTCAGTTCGGCTTTGTTGAAAATCTAAAGGGTGAAAGTCGCGACTCGGTTGATTATGAGTTTGATTCCACCTTATTCGTTTCCAATCCTGAACTTGACTACACGCTAGTACAACTCAAGTCAGGTCAATTTACTCGACAAGCAGGTTTTGAGTTTGGCTGGATTCAACTAGTTGAGAATGATGAGAATGTTGCTCCTGAATTAGTTTGGGTTGAATTCGAGGGCAGTCGCGAACAAGTTCAATCAGCAATCAAATCAGGTGAAAGCGCGATCGCTGCGCTCAAATCCGACGGATACGAAATTATAGACTCAGAAGACTCTTTGATCATCTGGCATCCTGATGCTGACTCCTCAACAACACAGGTTTATGAACATGACAAAATCAAAGAACTCAGTCAATTGATGAAAAAAAAGGCAGACACAAAGGAGAATGGTGATGCTGTGTTTGTGGTGCAGCATCCGAAAGGCAGACAAAAGCAGATTGTTCTAAACAACAATGAAGTCATCACCAATGGACTCTACAAAAACTTCTTGAGATATAAAGCAGACGCAGACTATGGTTCGTCTGGAAGTCCTGCATTCAATACTCGTTGGGAACTAGTGGCGCTCCATCATGCTGCGGTTCCTAAAAAAGCTGAAGAGCCGTCTAAGCAGGGATCAGATCGACCTGGGATCGCGTGTCATCAAGGTATTAGGACTTGTCGAATTGTTGCAGATATGAAGCAGAAGAGCTTTCGGAATCCCAAGTTGAAAAGCTTTATTCAAGATTTTGTGATTACCTTTGAGCAGCTAAACTATCCGCCTTTGCCTGCTGTAGCTAGATTGAACGAAGGAGTGAGTGGTGGTCAAAAGAATGGCTGTTTTGATTGCGGTAATCATGAAAGTTTAGATGTCAGTGAAGCGATGACTGTTGAAGCTTGGGTTGCAAAGCTCGATGATGAAAATGGTGCTATTTTTAGCCGACAAATTGACATGAAAAGTGGATATTGGATATGGTGGTTTAATGGAAAAATACGTGTAGAGATCAAATCAGAGGGAAAGGTATATATTGTTGACACAAAAAATCCCGCACCTCAAGATAACCTATGGCATCATGTTGCATTTACATGGAGCAAGTCAGAAAAAATTCAAATATATATTGATGGAGAACAGCAAGAACCTCATAAGGAACAAATCCCTCTGGAAAGTCCTGTTGTTAAAATTGATGCACCCGTATTGATTGGAGGACGGCTTGGAGCGAACCTTAGTGGTGCGATTGCCGAAGTTCGTCTTTGGAACACTGAGCGCAGTCAAGCTCAAATTAAAGCAACAATGTATCGGCGGTTAACGAGCGACTATGGCAAAGAAGGGCTGATTGGTTATTGGCAATTTGAAGAAGATAAAGCCAGTAAGACCTATGTTTACAATCTTGCCTCCCCAAATGGTGGATCGAAGGTTTCACCCGAAAATAATTGGTTTGGTTTAGAGTTAAATGGAGAAACCGATTATATCGACTGTGGCAACGTTGCAATTGACGATGCTATTACCTTTGAAGCTTGGGTAAAGCCCAACGGGAGAGAGCAACAAAGCTTTATTGCAGGTCAAGGGGGAGGTTGGGGAGGACAAGGGTATAGTCTGTGGTGGAACAACGATCGCATTACTGTAGAACTCCAGGGTGATCAGAGTAAAAACACAAGAAAATTTAGCGGCGACGTGGTGCCAGATGATAAGTGGCACCACGTCGCCTTCACCTGGAGCAACGCCTCACGCAATATTTGTATTTATATTGATGGAAAGGGAGTTCAAGATGACATACCTTTTACTGGTCCGATCGGATCACCTGGCATGAATTTTTGTATTGGTCGTAATAAGGCAATTACTTTTTATTACTTCAAAGGCTTGATTCGTGAAGTTCGTTTGTGGAAGGTAGCACGTTCTGAAAAAGAAATCCAGGATGCCAGGTATCTGCTGAATGATGAAATTAAAGACACTCACCTAGTAGGATACTGGCGGCTAGACGAGCAAACCGGAAATGAAGCCGCTAATCTTGCTGGTAAAGGTCAGCCAGGAGTAGTTTATGGGGGAACATGGCTTCAGCCGAAATATGTTGTTCAAAAAAGTAAGGGCGATTTTGGGGTCGCTTTGGGAGCCGTGCAATGGTTAAAAGCCTCTGAATGTCCTGCTAGTTTACCTTTACCCTGTGGACTAAAGTTTAACGGCAAGGACGATCAGGTTAATTGTGGTCACGATCCAAGCCTGAATGCGACTGATGATGCCATTACCGTCGAAGCCTGGGTTAAACATCAGTTTGGGAACCGTTTGATTGTTAGTCGGGGTTGCTATGTTGACAACGGTTATTCTCTCTGCTGGCATGACGGCAAAATTCGGGTGATGCTTCTGGATAAGATTGCAAAACAGAAAGCGATCGTTGATACAAAAGAGAATGCTCCTGTTGACCGAGTGTGGCATCATGTTGCCTTCACCTGGGATGCAACCTCACACGAAATTTTCATCTATGCGGATGGCAGACAGCAGGATTGTGTGGTGATAGAAGGGCAAACCAAGTCGATCGCCTATGCCGGACAAACAAAAAGTACAGCGTTGTTTACAGGCTCTCTAGCTGACCTCACAACTGATCTCATCATCGGAGGTACAACCGAGAAAGAGCGGTACTCCGATGTGGCGATCGCTGAAGTGCGGCTTTGGAAAGTAGTTCGCACTCAAGCTGAGATCAAGACCAACATGACCTGCCGCTTGAGCCGCCGAGATGATGATTGGCAACATCTTTTAGCCTACTGGCGACTGGACGATGGCGGCGAAGGCAATACCCAAGCGCGTAACCTTAAATCCGATAGTAATCACGGTGAAATTCAAGGCGCACGGTGGTTTCCTGCACCGCCTGCATCCGCACGCCTGAGTTAGCCTCCGACTTCAACAGAAAATCCCAGTATCCCTACTCCTTCCGCTTGAAGCCTCTCAGGCAGGTTTCTTTTTCAGAACAGGGGTCAAATACTCCTCAATCCCTGCCATGCGAATCGCATTACAACCGAGCTTGTAGGCAAACTCCACTGATTCACCAGCCCCCAAAGCTGCATAGAAAATCACTGCAAACTCGATCGCCGCTCGATCGCCAATCGCCTTATTCATGCCGATGACATAAGGAATATGCTTGGCGATCGCCTCTGCTTGAACTTCAGAGTAACAAGCATTCAAAACCACACACTCTACTCGATCCGCAAACAACTCAAATAATCCAGCCAATGCCTCCGTACCAACCGCCACTGCTTTTCCAACTTCATTCTCCAGGATCAACCCCATCTCGTTCTCCCCATGCCCAGAAAAATGAACCACTTGTGGCTTGAGATCTAGTAAAGCATTCTGAACATCTCGCGATCGCACTGCCCAGCGTTGTTCTAAATGGAAGCGATCGCGTTGATTAGCTCGTCGTAACCCTGCATCAATTTCTCGCACTTCTTCATCCAAACGCAAGGCAGGCGTAGATTTTGGATTTGCTGCCAGAATCAGAATGACCTTCTGCTGTCTCTCCAGAACGGTCTTTGATGATACGGAAGCATTTTCAGTTTCTCGTTGTTGAGTGGCTTCGTTAATGTTCATCGTGCCACTACCCAACATATTGCCAACTGAACTGCCCGATATGTTAAACGTGTTTTGAGTTGAATCAGAATTGGGTTGAGTCATACTACTTCCAGATGAATATACCAAAATAAGTAAAGAATTTGAAGAACCATTTCGCAGAAAGTTTAATGATTTAACAATTAAAATTTTTCAAGGAATTACACAAGTATTTACAGCACAGCAACCTCGAATTTATACAGTTACATAAAACCTTAAAAATACTATTAATAGTATTAATGACTATATCATTCTTTTCAATATAGTTAATTTATGCTGTAGTATTTTGAGTACTGCAAGTTTAGGTATTGCTGGCATTCTAAGCCTAGTTTTCGGTCTAGGCATTGAGCATTCTTTAGGTGTAATTGGCAGCAAGATAGGCTGAAGGACCTTTTTTGTTGAACGATACTGTTAAAAAGGTTTTATTTTTTAACAATTGTCACTCAAGTTAATGACTTCACTTGCACCGTGAGGACTTGGGATGGCGAACTGACGGTTGGGCTGAAGCATCTCAAGTCTTACGAATACTTGCCTGAGGATTGTCAGCAGATGCAGGAGGTGTGCGAGCGTATTTCACGGGTGATTCCAGTGAGATGGAGGAATCAGTGCAGAGGTTTTTCGAGTCTTTGGGAAGCTGAAACGGGCTTATTTGACGGACTTGGAGGAAAAGGTGTTGAGCTTGCTGGAGTCGGAAATTCAAGGTTGACGTTTGTTAAATAATATTTGACAGTTCTGCTCGTTACCTCTGGTTGAAATAGGCTATTTATGTAGTGCTAAGGGGATTTAGGAGATGCCAAAAAACAGCCAGAGCAATTATCAGAGTAATCTTAAACAAGAAGCCTCTGTTGGTTCGCGCATCCTGGAAGCACTTACCGAAGGTGAAATTTCCCAGCTACTCGACTCTTTATTTGTGGTTTTATCTGACGAACAGCGAGAAACTGCATTTGCTCAACTGCAAGCGAATACCCAGGAAACTTTAACTCAAATCATCAATCCACCTCAAACAGTAGAACAGGTAAAAACAAGCCAAGAACGACCAACTTCTTTAGTAAAATTAGCTCAAACTTGGTCGCAACTATGGGAACAATGGAATCAGATTATTTGGCAAGCATCCCAAGAAGAGGGAAAATATATAGTTCAAGAAGCCAGCTGGGAAGAACCTTATTTTGATGATTGTACTTTTGTTGAAGATTTAGAAGCAGTTGCACAACAAATGAAGCCATTGGTAAAAACAGCTTTTGAGAATGGCTTTAGTAATGACGATGGTTTTGCAGCCAGTTTGTTAGCAGCAGAAAGCGAAATTTCTTATGGTATACCCGACTGGATGGAAATTGCTAACGGGATTCATTTGGAAGGAGCAACAACAAGCTGCTTGTTGGAGTGGGAATGGTTGTTGGTGCAGTCACAAGGACAAGATGGGTTCAAATTAGCTCAAAAAATTAGGGAATGGTCAGAAGAATTTACTGATACTAGTTTAAATGATGAAGCTGTAATCGATTTTTTCTCTAATTTACCTGATGTTCAAAAAAAAATAATTTTAGACGGAATGACAGCCAATAGAGAAAGTGAACAGTGGAAGTCGGAACTGGAAAACACTTACTCCTATTGGCATATCATTTACATGGAATTGATGCAGGAATTTGCAACACCAGAGATATATTTGAACAATCTCCGGGCTACTATTTCGCAGCAATGGCAAAATGGTTTACCTGTGATTGAGGATTTGTTGGTTAAACAGGAATACAGAGAAAGTCTCACAGTGATTCAAGAGACTTTGGATGCGTTGTTAAAAAACAAACAAGATAAAAATCCCTGGACAGCAGAAAATTCGCTGCTGTTTGTTGTTGTGGGCGGATTTTCCTACGCTGCTGGGAATGGGGAAAAGCACAAAACTTTACTTCGCTATTATCAACAAGCTGTTCGAGAATTGGGAGAAATAGAACGAGCGAATGCTTTAGAAATTCAGCATATAATTATAAATTATTTTACTGACAGTATAAGTAGATTATCACAAATAAAGCTAAGTCATGAAATTCATCATTATTAGGGTTAGTAATTAACTGTCCAAAGGCAGGAAAATATCTGGCGGCTGTGATACCTTCATAACCACGTAGAGAATCTAAGTCATCAACTAATTCTAAAGAATCAATATCTTTGCTAATACCATATATTGCTTGTTCTATTGCTGCTATTTTCCGCTTGCGATTAAAGCGCATTAATAACTGTTTGGAATTGGTTAATTTTCCATAAACGATCGCCTTCGATACTTGAAATTGAAAATAATCATCATCGCGTCGTTGCATTTGGATGAGATGATTGTCTATATTTGTGGATTCTTCACTGGCTAAATGTCCATGATAGATATTATCAAAAAATTTGGCGATATCAGCATCAAATACCCAAACATAACCTTCATCGCGAAAATCAGCGATTTTTTCGACTGCATTTAGATAAGATAAATTGGGACGATAGGCAAAACTCGCACTAGAAAATCTCGCCTCCATTACGGGATAAAATACATTTAATAGAGCTTGTTGAACAATGCGATCGCGTACTGTTGGTATTTTTAATTCTCGTAAATTACCATTACGTTTAGGTATGATACAGCATATTTCTGGTAAATGAGGTACGCGCTTCGGGGCATGGCAGTGCCAATGCCCCTACAATCAACGATTATCTGTATCTCACCAAGTTGCAATTTGCTGTATTTTTATTATTGTTGGTGAAGATTAGAAAATCGTCTATTTGTGATGCGATTGACGATTTTTTATGCAAAAGTCTCCATGTTGTTACTGGAGACTATACCACAATGGCTTATCGCGATCGCCAACCATGTTTCCAATTATGCGCCTCCACATGGTTAGTGGAGACCAGGGAATCTAGAGAATTTCTAGAGCGTGTTTACGTTTCCAATTATGCGCCTCCACATGGTTAGTGGAGACACACCAATCAACTACCCAGGAAATTTTTGAATTAAAACGTTTCCAATTATGCGCCTCCACATGGTTAGTGGAGACCTAAGGCTTATGACTGGGCTTTTAAGGTGCTAGAAGTTTCCAATTATGCGCCTCCACATGGTTAGTGGAGACCGAATACTAGCGCTGATAGGTCTATCACCATAGCTAGTTTCCAATTATGCGCCTCCACATGGTTAGTGGAGACTACCAGGGTTTATAGTTCTAGCATTTCATAGCGTGTTTCCAATTATGCGCCTCCACATGGTTAGTGGAGACGGAACAAGAAAAAATCAAAGCGCAAGCAATGATTGGTTTCCAATTATGCGCCTCCACATGGTTAGTGGAGACATTATCAACGCGGGAAGTGAGAAAAACGGATTAAAGTTTCCAATTATGCGCCTCCACATGGTTAGTGGAGACTATTGAGCAGAAGTACTTAGTTAGGCGGAAGGTAAAAGTTTCCAATTATGCGCCTCCACATGGTTAGTGGAGACAGGGTCATCAGACTTGTCAACTAAATCTTCCTTTCTTGTTTCCAATTATGCGCCTCCACATGGTTAGTGGAGACTGTTGGAGTCTAGAAGGCTTGATATACAAGACTTTCAAGACGAGTTTGCGCGGATAGAGTAAAAAAGTACAGTTTGCGCGATCGCTTGTCAAGTCCTCCCTGTATCAAAATGACCTCAAACACTTTCCTGATATACATTACAGAGTTTGCGCGAACCTCATTTTTATTAAAAAACTCCTAAGCTATAGCTAATAAGCCTTTAGCGGTTATATAACAAGCGTTCGATAAATACACCTCCTGGTTCGCGCAGTTTAGACAATAAATTAATTCAAGAAATAGAATTTGCTATATCTTTAAGCTTTTGTTTTAAATTGGTAGGGTGTTCGGGTAATAACTTGAATAGTTTTAAGGCTGAGACAAAAGGCTCTTTAACATGCTTTTCATAAGCTTCATCAACACTACTGGCGCTAATATTACTATCATAGCCTAGTAAATATTCTTTTACGCTTTCGTCTTCCATTCCCCGGAGATTATGTAATAGTTGATTGCGGCGATCGTCATCATAACCTCTTTTATCTTTACAAGACCATTTCAATAAAGCCCAAGGTGAAAAATTTGATTCTAAATTGAGCAACCAAGCTAGAAGTATGTAATTGCGATTTGTCACTTTAAAATCATCATTTGATTCCAGCTTTATTGGCTCACCATCAAGTGAGTAATCAGGGAATTTCCTACTTTTTAACTTGTTTTTTTTCTCGCTCACGCTCTTCCGAGAAAGATTATATTCTAAATATAATCCCCCAGCTTTCCAAGTAACTATTTCTTCATTATAATTAACCTTTAAACGAACTGCTACCTTCATAAAAGTTTCTTGAGCAGCAGCTAATAAGGCTATACCTTGAATGTAATTCTTATTCTCAATAAATAGACTAATTAGGTCTAATGCATCAATGATACGTTGTTTTGTTTTACTCGTTGTAAAATCAAAATTAATATCACTTTTTGTAGGTATATACAAGTTGAATCTATTTACTTCTTGTGCTAATTTTGTCAATGCTTGTTCTTGAATATTATTTATTTGCTCAAGCTCAATAAGTTTACTAGCAGCACCAGGTGAACCAGAACTAATTAAAGCTTTGACTTGTTGAATATTTATACCACGTAAATATTCAGAACTTTCAATTATTTTGGTTAATCCTGGTTCATATTCATTCGATACCAGAAATTTAACCCGATTTCCAAATTTTGCTAGACTCACAAATTGAATAGCAGATGAAATCGCAGGTGTACCAGCTTGATGACTGACGTATATGTTATCAATGGGTTTAATATCTAAGGTCGATATTGATAATTCTTGTTGACCTAACTTGAGAGCTTGCTCCCAGTTATCTAAACCTTCATCTTTTGATTTAGGTTTTAGCTCTAAATATTCAATTTTATCCTTGATTTTTGGGAATTTATCCGGCGAAAAATACCGTTCCAATATTGGCTTTAAAGTACAAGTATCTTTCCAATAAGGTGATTTTTTTTCTGGCTTTTGATAAGCAGCTTCTTGATTTGTGAGAATAACAATAATTCTGTCTGGCTGATTTTTATCTTGTAATTTTTGAGAAAAAGCATCAAGTAGGGGAAAACATAAATCTTGGTAAATATCTTTATCTAGTTTATGACTATCTAGTTGATTACCATAAATTACACCCATCACCCTTGCTGGTACTGTAAAGATGACATCATCTTCTTTTTGAGAAGGTTGAAAGTTATGATCTCTTTCTAATCCTTTTCTCCCTTCTCTATATAAATTATTCCAATTAGTTTTATGTTTGAGTTGAACGTCACTATTTCCTGTAGTTACAATCCAGATATTCATATTCGCTAGAGATAAGTTTGTTGATAATTTCTATGTAGTGGATTGACACAGCTAAAAGAGTGTATTAGGTGTAGGTTGGGTTGAGGCTTTGCGTAGGCGTAGCCTTCCCGCAGGGTAACCCAACGCCCGGATAAATGTTGGGTTTCGTTCCTCAACCCAACCTACAAAATCTATTACATCATTTTAGGCTTTAGGTTGTGCATTACGCTGTAAGCTAACGCACCCTACCTATATTTTAAACATCAAATACTATGCCTATATTTTTTAATTTTCTCCCCACAGTTTAATAAAGTCATTACTACTATTATTTAAATAATTTATAAATTCTCTGGCTTTGGATAAATCATCTGGAGTAAAAATGGTTAATAATTCAATATATTTATAATTACCATCTTCATTTTTTTTATGCATTATCTTACCATCTAATTTAACGTAAAGAGGATACATTCGATGCCAAATTCTACTAACTTTACTAGATTTTCCTATACTCCCAGTTAATTCTGTTCTCTTGATAAAGTTATCTCGATGGAACCATTCAATAGCTTGGCTATCATTTTTATCTTCAGCAATTCGCCCCCAAACTTGCACTTTTTGAGGATGCCAAATTTCACGCCAATTGTTTACATGATTATTGGTAGATGGTAAATTAAAGCAATTTCTGACTGTATTGGGAATACTGGCTAAAAAAGTCCTAATATTATCCAATTCTCCTCTTGGTGCTGTAATACAATATTCTGCTGATTCTGATGGTTTGCTAAATAACCAATGACAACCAATCATCGGTTTATCATTATTCCGAAAATATGATTGATAAAATAAATCATGATGAATTCGTCGCCATGATTTTCCAAAACCACCTAGTAATAGAGAAAATTTAATTAAAAGATTTAAAAATTCTCTTTCTGGTTCTGAATAGGATTTGACAGCAAAAATATCTAGCCTTCCTGATTTTAAATTGTAGAGAGGCATTGGTCTAGTTCTTCTACCATTAGAAAAATAGTTATGTTCTCCAAAAGCTAAATTTTTATTTTCAATTTGCAAATCAATACCAAATTTTCCTACAATTGATCCACTTTCTTCATTACCTTGAAGAAATCCACCCCATAGTTCTTTTGTTAATCTTTGGGTTGTGGCTTCATTTGTCACCCCTGCTAATAAACGCAAAGTATGTCCGCGTAATGCGGCTTTAAACATATTTGGACGAAATTCGGGGATTTTATTACCTCTATCATCTGATGTGAGTAATGTGGAAGTTAGCCCTTTTCCGCTCAGATTAACTGATAAAATCACCTGATTGTTATCGGCAATATTTTTAAATCGACCGTAACCTGCACTAGTTCTAGAACCTATTCCTTGTGCTAATGCGCGTTCCCAAATTTGTTGTACTAGCTGCCAATCAACATGATTTTTGGTGCTAGAAATACCAAATTTAAACTTAGTTTTATACAGCGATATTTGGACATTAGCGCGAGTATTTATATTCTCGATAACTTGACGTTCCTGTTGAGAGTGAACAACATCTATTAAACGTTTTCTTTCTTTTCCCCAAGACATATCTACAGGATAACCGCCATGAAAACGTAAAATTCCTGGCTTAGTTCTTTTGAGTTTTTTACCGGCGATGATTTCTTCTACTTCTCCACCACAAAAATCCAGAACTTTATCGGGTGCAATTTGCTGACAAGCACGCAAAAATGCACCTTTCATACTCGAACCTGGATAGTAAGGTATACCCTTTGCACCAATTACAGGGCGAATTACATCTTCATCTTGTCCTGAATTGGTAACTAAACGCCAGTTAATTGTATAAGTCTGTTGCCAATTATTATCTCCTGTGGCAAATTGTGGCATTCTGTATGTAAAATTCGCTCTTTGCTGGGGTGTTCTTCGCAATACAACTTTACTAACATCTAAATTATTTTCTTGATTATTCGAGTTGGGGGGACATCCATCTAACCATTCATTAACCCACTGTGTTGCAGGTTCTGGATCTCCAGCATACTGAATTTTTCCCCTATCCTCGATTTGGGCACGATACATCAAAGGTACTAAGTCACAATCGCTCATTTTCTGATTCTCCCTAATTATCGTCTTCGGTTTCATCGTTGCGAGTGGGTTTGTATCTCTGCGTCCACCACACCATACAGTCACATAGTTGCGTTAAAATTGCTAATGCAACCTTGCGGTAAGCGAGGGGAAATACTTCTGAGTTCCACAAGTCTTGGGGGTTATTGGGGACTGTAATATCAGCTTGTGCCATAATTTCCACAAGTTTATTCCAAGTTTCTTCCCAATATGCAGATTTTCTCCCATCTAAGCGCAGATGTTCTCCCCAAAATCTTTCTAATCCATAGGCTACAGTAGTACGCATTTTATGGACTTGATTGACGGTTTCTTTGTCTTCGTTCCGGTATTTATAAACTAAGTCGTGAGCAGTTTTATCTAGGCTAAAATCTGACCAAGCCATATATCAATTACCTATTTTGTTGTAATTTTACTATTGACATGAATATTGAATAATGACATTTCACAATGACCAAATCCTACTGATTCTAGTCCTCCTAGATAAATATGATTTTTAGTTTTTCTTCCAGGAAAAGGTTCCCACTGTTCGCCATCTTTATCTTTTTTTAAACCAATGGGGAAAGCTAAAATAGTTTCTTCTGGTAATGCTTCGACTCCAAAAAAAGCTTTATTAGCGTTGCGTTTCTGGTCTTTTTCTAGAGCTACACGACTTTGACGATATAATGCCATATCATGAATCATGGAGATTTCGTCATCACCAACTACGACTGCGGGGAATTCTTCATTATCTGGAAACCAACTAGATAAGTCAGTATCATCCTCAATAGTTAAAAAGCCAAAATTGAAGAATAGTTTGTTATTTGGTAGAGGTGTGAGAGATTGCGATCGCGTATATTTTTGCGGTATAGTCAGATTTTCTTGTCCGGTTATGCGTCTGTAACGTTTGAGTAAACGCGGACAACTCACCCAAACAATTGGTTGTCCAGGACAAAATACGGGTAGCCAAACAATGGAAGCATATTCAAATTTTACTAAGGACTCTGTTGTGCGGTCAGAAAAAGTGCGATCTACTGTGTCAATTTCGTTACGATCTGGTACATCATTACCATACCATTTCCTTACTTGTTGTTCGTCGCCTCCATTATTTTGACGCATTTCCGCACGCAATCTTCCCCGAATTGAACTACCAGGAATAATCCCAGTTTGGGTAAATTGATCGCGAAAAATTAAATTTAAATTTCCTCTTTCTTCTCCGGCTGTTGCTCCTACATGCAGTGGTGCTAAGGTTTTAATTATGCCGTAGGCTTGATGATACATGAAATTCTTTCCTTCTGGTTTTTGGTGATAAATATCGGTGTTGCTAGGTGATGGTTTTTGTCTCACGCAAAGGCGCAAAGGCGAAGAGGTGGGGAGAATATATGAGTTTTAATCAATTCCTGTAATAGCTAGAGGTAAACACAAACCACATCCTAATTGTTTGAGAGAAAAACCTTCGTTGGGAAACCATTCGTTGGGAAATCCTGGTTCGTTTTCGTCTCCCCACCAAGATTTATTTAAAGGTTCGTCAAACACGTAAACTGTACCCGCAGGAACCGCATAACGTCCCCTTCCTAAACGTCCTTTTCCTTTGTTATCTCCAACGCGGTAACGATAGGGAGAAGGTCTATCGGTGAGAATATGACTGGGTTGAGGAAATGTTGTATGCTGTGGATGGGGATAGCGACGAGAAAACCGAGTTGAACCCCATACTCCTGGTGTAATTAAGGCACAGCTACGTTGTATTTTTTGGGTTAATAACTTTAATATCCAGCTATCATCTGTAAGTTCAATGGAACTAATTTCTACTAGGTGATTCTCACCCCCAAAGCAATACCAACCTCTAGGGATTTCGTGAGTTGATAAATAAACTAAACAGGTTTCCTGTCTTTCGCGATCGCGCAAATGATAGCCCATTTGTACGGAGTTTTCAAGAAATAATCCGCCTTCTGCTTGTACACAACGCTCGCTTTTAGTTAACTTTGGATGTAATATAGATGTATATTTCCAAGGGTCTTTAGCAGTACCACCGTTACTAAGAATTGATGCGGCTGAATCTTCCCAGTAATTAATAGTTTGCCAGCGACAATCCGGTTCTATATCTTTTGTATCTTCGGAACGATACCATTTATCATCGCGAATTTCCCATTCGTCTGTTTGGTTTTTTTCTTGATTAATAATTTTTGTCCAAGGAATGGGAAGATAAAAATATTCAGGATTATCTAATTCTGCCCAAAAAGGGCCAGCTACATGTAATGTCTTTAATTCCTCATGGTCAATAAACGGTTCGGTTTTATTAGCAGCAAAAAATAAGCCAGATAATGTATAAGCATCGGGAGGAAATTTGGCTCCTGAACGTCCTACTAAATTTTCTGGTGATAAAAATGCGCCTGCGCTACCATAGAGAAATCCTAAAGGATTAATTATCATTAAATATCTGTACATAATTGCCAACCTACATTAATTAAGTCATTAATCCAAGCAACTATTTCTAAAGATGAATCGTTATTGACAATATGTAAGGCATTTCTGGTTAAAAATTCGCCTTGCTGAAAGTAAATATTAAACAAGGCTAATGCTATGTCATATATATCGTTAATTTTGCCTCCCTGAGAGTTGATATCAATATTCAAATCGATTGCATGACGCGCTTTTAGTTGAGCTAAATCGCTATAAATATGATTCCAATTAGGTTGATATTTTTCATCTCTACCTTGGCGTTCCCACTTTTCGTAGGTATTACCATTTCTGTCGCGATAATTTTTCAAAATATGTAAATAGTTCCAAGGACAAGTCCATTGCACATATTGTCCATTATTAAACAAGACTCGAATCGTTACGCGATCGCGTCCGCGAGATTTTGCTAATTTCTCTGCTTCTCGACAATGTTGTAATACATCCCGTTGGGGTACGCTTCCCGCAACCCAGACAAATCCCACACTGAGACTTATTGGTTGTTGGTGTTGTTTCCATCTCTCATCCAATGTCATCAACCACTCATAAGCAGTAAAAGCCGGAATTGGGTTTTGCGGTTTGGGACTGTAAATCACTCCCAAAAAATCATCTCCTCCCGCATAAATAACTCGTCCCTTAATTTGGGAAAGATTGTTGCGAAAATTGCGAGAAAAATTATGTCCCCACTGTCGCATTGCTTCGCTAAATCGTTTCAGTCCAATGTCACCTTCTGTTTGTGCGATCGCTTGTAGATGATTCCCAACTTTATCCCCATCCCCCATAAACCAACCCGTCCACTGTCCAGGTGTGTTTGTATCGCGATCGAATTTACGCTGGATTTCTTGAAATCCTCTAGTTAGAGAAGACATCCCAAAACGTCTAGCAATTTCGGGATGAGTTACTAAACGTTTAGTCAGTTCTGGAATACTGAGTTTTTCCTTGGGGTCAATAAATTTACCTTCAACTTCTGGTGTTGTGCTGCTTTCGGTAATTGTTGCAAGTTCGGTATAAAATTCTTCAATTTTTTCTTTTTCATCTTTATAACTAATTGTCTTGGGATCGCGTTCTATTCCACCCAATCCGGGAAATGCTATACCATCAGTACCTGTCAGACTGGAACTTTCTCCAATCCAATTAATCCCAATCCAATTACGACTCAGTTTATTATTTTCTAATTCTCTCATTACAGATGTGGGAGAATTTGCTTGCGCCCAAAATATTTCCCAACTATGATTAGCCCAGCGATTCCAGTCATCATCCCAGTAATAAGGCCCCAAATGTCGTAGATTATCATTCAGCCATTGTCTACAGTGGTCAATTACTTCTTTCCAAGCTGATAAAAGAGTGTCTCTTGCTTGCTGTTCTGGAAAATTACCTTTGAGAAGAATCCGGTTAGGTGTTCCCTGTTCGATATCCGGACTACCAGGAGAAATAACTTCTAAACCTTCAAGAGTAGCAGCATCAATTATTTTTTTACTTAAATAAGAAAGAAGTTCCGACGCACCATATAAGTCTCGCAATTTTCGCGATCGCTCAATAAATCCTTGCACTGGTGCAAAGGTAATAGCGGTGTATTTTGCTTCATCATTCATACTGTTACTTTAAGGCGTAAATAACTTGAACTACAATCTCTAACACCAAAAGAATCGTATAATGAGCAACTTCGCTGTTACCCAAAAGTACTGATTCTCTTTATCTATGTAACAATTCGTAACCATAAAAAGTCAGCCAGTCAAAGTAGCTGGTTCTTCTCTTACTTATTAATTTTCAACCAAACGCTTATAGTACCAAGTGTTGCAGATATGACCCCAATTGCAACCTTCTCTCATGCGAATGACGAAAAATCTAGCAATCCGAAGAGCGGATTTATGAAATATTACATACAGGGTTGTTGACTGTTAACCGTTGACAGTCAACACTTCGCGTGAGCTTCAGTGCGGCGCAGTCAATAGTCAATAGCCAAAACCGATATTTGTCACAACTGTAATAGGATGGCTATAGTAATTCGTATTTTGAAAAGTGCAATCGCTTTTTAAGCCAGCTATCATTGTCAATTAATAGCTATTAAAAAAATAACAAGCCCTCATATTAATGAGGGCTTTTTTGTT
This sequence comes from Calothrix sp. FACHB-168, assembly GCF_963889195.1. Lineage (NCBI taxonomy): Bacteria > Bacillati > Cyanobacteriota > Cyanophyceae > Nostocales > Calotrichaceae > Calothrix > Calothrix sp. FACHB-168. The sequence continues at coordinate 11,869 of NZ_CAWPNJ010000072.1, read as the reverse complement.
TCCAATTATTCCGAATTAACCCAATCGGTGGGGTCTTATTCTCTTTTGGTTTGATTGATTTCTAAAAATGTTTCCAATTATTCCGAATTAACCCAATCGGTGGGGTAAAAGATCTACCTTCACGGGGAGAACTTTTTTTTGTTTCCAATTATTCCGAATTAACCCAATCGGTGGGGGTAGATCTTTTACCAAAACCTGACAAAGGGTTTGGAGTTTCCAATTATTCCGAATTAACCCAATCGGTGGGGTTTAAAAGCTAGGTTGACAAGAAACTTCGACCAAATTTCGTTTCCAATTATTCCGAATTAACCCAATCGGTGGGGGGTATACTGCATTAACAGGCTATCAAATGCCACAGTTAAAGTTTCCAATTATTCCGAATTAACCCAATCGGTGGGGGGTTATATACTGCTTTGGGGAGTTGTATATGAACGTTTCCAATTATTCCGAATTAACCCAATCGGTGGGGGAAAAAAGCTTTAGAAGAAACAGGGATATTGAATCAAGTTTCCAATTATTCCGAATTAACCCAATCGGTGGGGGGTTTCATTCGATTTATTCAGTTTATCAAATTGGTGCGTTTCCAATTATTCCGAATTAACCCAATCGGTGGGGGTGGGGGAATAGCAATTCCTTTCACCTACGCAAAAAAGTTTCCAATTATTCCGAATTAACCCAATCGGTGGGGTCAGCATCATTTCTTTTTCTCTTTCTGCCAATGCGGTTTCCAATTATTCCGAATTAACCCAATCGGTGGGGTCTTTGGGCAGTTACTGGTCTATGGAAGAAGCAAAAGGAAAGTTTCCAATTATTCCGAATTAACCCAATCGGTGGGGTTGTAGCCGAAGACACTGCGGCGGTAACTCCTCTACAGTTTCCAATTATTCCGAATTAACCCAATCGGTGGGGTTGATTGCATCAACCAATACATTTCCGAAAATACGCGTTTCCAATTATTCCGAATTAACCCAATCGGTGGGGAAGTTGGCGGTTCCTACACCGGTCGTTCATTTCGGCGTTTCCAATTATTCCGAATTAACCCAATCGGTGGGGAGGAAAACATCAATGGATTCCACAATTGTTTTGACCGTTCTTGTTTCCAATTATTCCGAATTAACCCAATCGGTGGGGCATAATTACTATGACTACCCAATCTTTTTCTGAATATGAGTTTCCAATTATTCCGAATTAACCCAATCGGTGGGGTTGTACACATTTGAATTTTCAAAAGGAAACGACGAGTTTCCAATTATTCCGAATTAACCCAATCGGTGGGGGCAACACCACCACAAAGGTGTTGCTTGAGATTTGTTACACCCTAGAGGTGTTTCCAATTATTCCGAATTAACCCAATCGGTGGGGAAAAAAACAACACAATAGGACAGTTGCAACTAAAAGTTTCCAATTATTCCGAATTAACCCAATCGGTGGGGAGTTCGTCTAGCAGCCCTTACCCAGTAAGGATTTCAGACCGCAAATCGACACACCTCTAAAAAACATTGTAAAACCAGCCGCAAAATTAATCAAACACATAGCTCAAACCCTTACACAGTAAGCAATCGACACACCTCAACGAAAGAATAAGGGTTTTGGCGATTTGCCGAGGTGTGTAGATAGTCATGTTACAAAAACCTCCTAAACTAGCCTCAAGCCTAGATACAGTAAGGCTTTGATACCAGACTTGGTTAGACATAATATTCTGATTGGTTATTCGCACGAGCAACGTAGAATTATCATTTGTACCCAACTAAGATGAAACACATACCGTGAATATTTAACGCGATACCACGAAGTGGTTGCCAAAGGCATCGCATAGCATATCCAAATAAATATAAATTTAATATTCGGATATCACAAATACAAGAAAATCACTATAAAATTATACCTTATATGCCAACTTCCCGACTCAAGACTCAACAGGCAGCTAAAACCGACTCCAAAGCGATGCCAAAGGCGGGCTATGCCTACGCTCATTTTCTCATCGGCACACCAGGAAGCGGTAAATCTACCTTTGCAAAACTCCTATCCAGTCTGGGAAATTGCGAAATCATCTCTACTGATGCAATCCGCGAAGAACTCTATGGTGACGCGACAATTCAAGGAGAATGGCAGAATATCGAAGCCACTGTGATTCACCGTATTTGTACTGCTTTTAGCTTTGGTAAAAGTGTTATCTACGACGCTACCAATTATAAGCGTTGCTTTCGCATAGATTTTTTACTCAAAGTCAACACTCTACTTGCACAATCGCATTTACCCCAACCTCACTGGCTAGGCTGGTACTTAAAAACTCCTTTGGAAACATGCATTCAGTGGAATCAACAACGCCAACGTCAAGTTCCCCCAAACATTATTGAGAGTATGTATAAACTGCTGCAAAACTTTCCACCCATTCCTGGGGAAGGATTCGCCGTAGTGAATCAAATTAATGTCAACTCACCCGAATTGTCTCAAAATCAAATTGTGCAATTAATTGCAGATGTTCCCCGCCAAATTGTCAATTTTCAAAATCGTTATGCAAACATCACACCCCATCGTTACAGTCATCTGCTAGATTTTGAGCGATTGATGTATTTAATATTCTTAATTATTAATTATCCGGGAATTGGTGAATTTCATCTAACTCAACCTCAATTATTAGAAAATCTTCTCGGTTATATTCCTAGTTTTACTAACTCTGTTGCCGAAATTACTGCAATTATGGCTAAAATGCGAGGTGCAGTATATGCCAAAGAAGATGCTATAGCTGCTGATTTACAATGGCTGGAAACTCAAGGAATTATTCATACTACTCTCCCAAACACCAATCAAAACAGCCCAGAATTTACAAGTGATAAAACCATATCTTTAAGCGGATTACACTCTTACTCAGATAAACAAGTATTTGAGCGTTTAATCGGCACAATTCGCTTTATTCTTCGCTATCCTTTTTTAGCTAAAATGAGTGGGGGTAGCTTAGAAACTTTGACTCAATCGCTTGCACAAGCTGGAGTAATTTACAATCCTGAAAGCGAAAAGGCGACAATTCGCAAAGATATTGAAAAAGTTTTAAAACCCTATAAAATCTTATCTAATTTTCCTATGCGTAACGGTTATTTTGCTGGTACAGGTATATTATCTCAACCAGAATTAATCAAAGTTTTTGATATTATTCAATCCCAAGCTCATAGTTTAAATGACCCCCAAGCCTTAGCAATCTACGAAATATTTAAGCAACGTTTGTTACAAACGCATATCATTGAAAATACTGAAAATATTTATCCAGTCAGAGCGATCGCTAATAGCTCCATTGTAGACCCCAAGCATCTGCATATTAGCGCTTTAAGTAATAATCTCGCCCAATTGGAAACAGCAATTGTTGAAGGAACACTGTTAGAGTTACAACGGTTTGCAGGTGTGGGTAGATATGACGGCGATGAAAAAGACTTTTTCTTAGCCTATCCATTACAAATGGTGTTCGCCAATTTTGCTTGGTATTTAGGTTATGAGTGCGTGAGTGGTGAAACCTTTGGTTTACTGCGATTTGAACGTCTAGATAGATTATTTTTAGGTAAACCCCAAAGCCAACAACGCAGCCGCACAGAACAAGAAAAAGCATTACAAAAATTACAAAAGTTGTTTAAAGCTGGTGCAGGTATGCATTTGGGGAATAGCAGCAGCGATCAAAAACTGTTTCTCAGTTCTGATGTCAATAAGCGAATGCAAGTCTGCGTTACAGTAGAACTTTGGTTTAGCGATCGCATTTATCCCTTTATTACCGAAGGGACAAAAAGATTCGCCCAGATGAAAATGTCCCCACCGATTCACAAGACAACGAGTAATTTGCCCAAGTCTTTATTTTGCCTTGATAGAACAGGCGATCGCAATTTTCCCCATCGTTTTCAAGCAATATTTCCTCACTGGACATTAGATGATTTTGATTTATGGAGATGGATTGTTGGGTTTGGCGGTAATGTTCAAGTTAAAGCACCACAAGAATTAGTGCAAAGGGTAGCAGAAATCGCTCAAGGAATTGTTGCTAATTATAGTTAATATTCACAATAATTTTAGCAATCCGTTAAGGATTGGTGAAATATTATATGTTGACTGTTGACTGTTGATTGTCAATAAACTTCACGATAGATTGTGAGACTTAAAAGCAGAATAGCTGAGAAAACTTTAGCTTTCCTCATTCGCATCAGATACCGACAATAATCATCTACATATCCACTAATCTAGTGAGTAACAAACAATATTAATCAGGAGAATATCATGCCGAATTTTCGTGAACGTATGCAATCAGCAGTCAAGCTTTGGCAAGATAATCACAAAAACGAAGCATATCTATTTTCTCAAGATTACGACCGTATGCTTGTTTATCTATGGTGTCATAGTCGTGGAGGAAAAAAGGAAGGATATAGCGAAGATGTAGCAGAGTTCGCCGCAGCGAATAGAAAAGCAATTGGCGATGTTAATTATGCAAAAATGCTGCGTGTGCGAGAATATTGTGATTTTTGTAGTGAAACATACAAATTAGAAAATTTATCCATTTGTATTGATTGTCGTAACGTTTACTGTTATCGCTGTGCAGCCAATCATGGTGTATGTTCTAACGGCAATTATAGCTGTGTCTGTGGCGGAGATTTAGTTGGTTAACTGATATCTCTAATTCCTGGCTAACTTCAAAAATTACGCAACCCACCAAACACTTCTTCTTCCAAATTATCAAATAAATTTAACGTGCTGTTATTGATGCCTTAACCAAAAGCTAAAGGCTTTGGCGGAGCGATCGCTCTGTGGAAAAAATTTGCGATCGTTTGCACAATTATCGGATTTGACTGCGAAATAAGCTAATGATCATTCAAATTGCATCCCCGTCTCAAGGCATATTTTTGAGGCTAAGAATTATGCAACTTCAAGATGGATTAGCTTACTTGCAGAGCATTCTTTTTTACTCACATTAACAACATACTAACATCATGGATATTATCACAGGTAGCGGCAACGACACTGTTATCAGACCAGTTTCTGTCAATGGCGCAGTGTTTCGCAGTAATGATACTATCAGCACTGGTGCTGGTAACGACACCATTAACCCCGGACTAGGTAAAGATGACTATGTTGATGGTGGTGAAGGTTTTGACCACCTGATTGTTGATTACTCTGTTGGTGATACGGGGGGCGGTATGTCTTTTAATAGTGGTCTTAACGCTAATTTAGGCACTGCTAATCGACATCAAAATGGTTCTCTATTGGATTACGTCGCCTTCAAAAATATTGAGAAATTCACCGTCATCGGTACTAGCAAAGATGACACCATCAAAACATTCTATGGCAACAATGTCATTAAAGCGGGTGCTGGCAATGATAGCGTGACTGCTGTTGCTGGTACGTTAGATGGTGGTTCCGGCTTAGATTACCTCACTCTCGACCTCTCCACACAAACAGCTAACCTCAACCTTTCTGACCTCACGAATATCAATGTTTCTGGTGTTGTCACTGCTATCAATTTTGAGGGATTTTCGATTACTACCGGCAGTGGTAACGACATTGTTACCCATTCGGGAATTGTTAACGGTGCTGTACTGCGGACTAACGATCTCATTAGAACTGGTGCCGGTAATGACACAATTAACGCCGGACTAGCTGGAGGAAGTATCAATGATGGTGATATTGTTTATGGTGGTGATGGTATTGACCGCCTCATCGTAGACTATTCTGTTGGTGATACTGGTACTGGTATGCGTTTTAATGGTAGTAGCATTTATGGCACAGCTATTAGAAAAGTCAGCAGTACAAATAATACTCGCCTAGATTTCATTGGTTTCCATAACATTGAGGAATTTACAGTCATCGGCACGAGCAAAGATGACACCATCAATACTGTTGGTGGCAACGACATTATTAATAGTGGCGCTGGAAATGACACTATCTATACAGGCGCTGGAAATGACAATATTGATGGGGGTACAGGTAACGACATCATTGATGGTGGTGCAGATAGCGATCGCATGACTGGCGGTACTGGTAACGATACTTGCATCGTTGACAACACTGGAGATATCGTCACCGAAACCTCTACAATCAGTAGCGAAATTGATACAGTTAAAGCTTCTATTACTTATACTTTGGGAGCCAATCTAGAAAACTTGATTCTCACAGGTTCAGCCGCAATTAATGGCACTGGTAATAGCCTGAATAATCAGTTAACTGGCAATCAAGGTAAAAATATCTTGAATGGTGGTGCTGGTAATGACACCCTTGACGGTGGTAATGGAGATGACACTCTTGATGGCGGCGCTGGTAATGACACCTTGATTGCCAGTTCAGGCAAAGATGTGATGCGGGGTGGTACTGGTAACGACACTTACATTGTCAGTAGTTTAAATGATGACACCATTATCGAGAATGCAGGCGAAGGCATCGATACGGTTCAAGCCCCTTATACTTCCGCCCAAGGCTATACCTTGGGTGCTAATTTAGAAAACCTGATTTTGCTCGCCGGCGGAACTAAAGGGACAGGCAACTCCCTCGACAACGTTCTCACGGGTAACTCCGGCAATAATACTCTCAGTGGAGAAGGTGGTCAAGATACCTTAATTGGGGGAGATGGTAACGATACTTTGATTGGCGGTGCTGGTAATGACATCTTAACAGGTGGCAGTGGCGGTGATTTTTTCCTTTACAATACCAATGCTGCTTTTCGCAGTGCAGCTATTGGTAGCGATCGCATTACGGATTTCGTCAAAGGTAGCGATAAAATTATCCTGGATAAAACTACATTTACAGCCCTGCAAAGCATAGCTGGTAATGGGTTTAGCATTGTGAATGAATTCGCTGTAGTTAGCAGCAATACAGCAGCTGCGGTTAGCTCTGCCAAAATTGTTTACAACCAAAGCAGTGGAACGCTCTTTTACAATCAAAATGGAGTTGCATCTGGCTTTGGTACTGGAGCAGAGTTTGCCATCTTTACAGGTAACCCCTCACTGGCTGCATCAGATTTTACAATCCAAATTTGATGAGGATTGAAACAATCTTTCTCGCCTACTGCTAAATTTCTCTAGATACAAGCGTAGACACAGCCCGCCTTTGGCATCGCAAGTTTGACATACTGGGTACTAACTTGAGTATGACTTGCGATCGCCTTTTTACTCCGGGGACTTAATTTAATGACTTCTATTAATGAAGACATCTCTAAAGACTGCTCATCACCACGCGATCATAAATATGCTGTTTATCTCTCCCCAGGATATGAAGAAAATGTTAAATGGGGTGGTTACCATGTGACTATTACTGGATTTAGTAATTCTCATGCTTGCCAAAAAAGCCAGAAAACCATTTTGAATAATATCTGGAAGGAGATTCATAATGCTCATCCATATAGCTTTCGTAAAAAGGTTGAGGGCAAAGATTACTGGATTGAAACAAAGCATGATAAAAATGGTAATGACTTAGGCTATAGAGTCTCTTTCAACAGTGACCTTTTAGATAAATTCGCTGCTAAATTAAAACAACAGAAATTTGAGAGAATAAAAGGTAAAAAGCACAGTAAATCTTGGCATATTACCTTAAACATTTCCAGTAATGAGAATAGTGAATTAGCCAGAGCGCAGTTTGATGCTCTTAGAAAGAAAGATTGGAAACTCTGGCTTGTCAGAGAAGCGTCCAAAGCTTGCCAATGCAAAGGAGAACAATGTGATTCAAATTATTGGCAAGAAATTTAGTTTGAAAGCAATCCGTTTTAATCTAAGTCCCGTTATGAGCACTCTTCAAGTATTTGAGTTAACTAGCAACTTAAGTTTATTGAAACATACAAGGGTGCAGCCTACTTAACTAACTCTTGTAAGGTAGTGTTAAGATCAGGAATCTCAGGTAAGGTCAAACAGAATACTTGCTCCAGTACGGTACGTAAATCACTCACAGTATTGAGTACAAGCGACTGCTTTTGACCATCGAGATGATACGTTGTAAATTTATTGTTTTGTAATGCATATCGACAATTTATATCTGGTCGAGCAACTATCAGTGTGCTCACAAAACGTGAGTTTGGATGAGTTGAGACATACCAATTGCTGACCTCATAATCAGCGAGTTGTTGCTCTTGCAGATCAAAACTATAAAGCGATTTCCACTCCTGACCAATGTATGCTTGCATAATGTAGGTGTAGCCAGCCATTATCAATCGAAACATTTCATGCGGTGTACTCTGTTCAATGTTTGGGATCATAGACAAAGGAGCGGTGAGTGTTAATCCCCCAAATCCTACATCTGCAACATATTCGCGTTCGTCAATCTCTACTAAAAGCAGCATATGAGAGCGGGGAGTAATCGTTCCTTGTGGAAGATTCCACAGTACACGGGCTGCTAAATTTTTGACCTTAAAGCCAAGGGCGAGCAAGACTGAGCGTAGCAATAAGTTTTGCTCAAAACAGTAGCCGCCACGTCTTTCATCAATAAGTTTTCTCGACAACGATTTTAAATTCAAACAGACAGGTTGTTTGAGCAATGAAGTTAAATTCTCAAAGGCAATCGCCTTGGTGTGGCATAGATGAATTGCCTGTAGCGTTTGCAGCGTGGCACAGTAATCTCCGCTATAACCTATTCGTTGAAAATAAGCATTGAGGTCTACTGTATCGGATAAATGTTCCAATTTGATCCCCTTCTACTGCCACCATTTCTATAATGCCATCCTTGTTGAAATAGCCAATCAATGTGGTGATCGCTATTTTGCATACACTAGCACCGGCACCCGTTTGTAAGCAGGCGTACCGCAGCGTGTTTCTGTTCTGGCTTTAAAAATGACATTCACTTCCGGATAAAACATTAACGCTGCGCCTTCCCGCACAGCACCGTAAATCACTTCCACGTTCTCTAGTTTATCGGCATCGCCCTGTACTGTGACGCGATCGTGTTGGGCTAACCCAATTTTTTCTGCATCCAAGCGATTCATCAAAATGCAGTGGCGATGGGGCATTCCCCGGTACTGATCATCAATTTTGTAAACCACCGTGTTGTGTTGGGAATAGCTGCGTCCAGTCATTAATGCCAGCACGAGACTATTTGCTCTCTCATCAATGTCAAAATCTTGAGGTTGAGGTAGAGCCAGATTCGGCAGTGGCGTAGTCAACATTTTTGCCTTACCTGACGGTGTTTTGAAATGGGGTTCGGTGACGATGCGCCCAGAGATGGTGAACTCTTCTTTGGTGTCGTCAATCGTCGCGATTTTTTCATAGCCGGGAATGGTTGTGGCAATCAGTTGCCGCACGTAGCGAGTATCTTGCAGTTTACGCCATTCGACAGGATAGTTACCCAGCAGGCGATGGGCCAGTTCAGTTAAAAACTCAACTTCAGAAATTAAATCTGCATCCTTGAGGTGAGTTTTGCCTTCCTCATTGAGGCGCACAAAGTTGTTACCCGATTCAACGGTGGTTTTGTGGGGGTTTTCAAATCGGTTGAGGACGGGAATGATGATTGTGTGAGTTTTTGCCAATCCGTGAAAGTGCCCAATATTGGGTTTAGTAGCGAGATAGATGATGGTATCGATGTTACCCAATGCCCGTTTTGCCTGTGCTGAGTCAGGATTAGCTCCATAGATATTACCGCCTACACACATAAGACTATCCACTTTGCCCGCTTGGGCTGCTTCGATCAGGTCACGAGTGTGATAACCTCTGGGTAAAGAGAGCGATCGCCCCAACAACTGCTCCAACGCCTGCTTAATTTCTTCTTTGAGTTTCACGGTGACACCCATTGAGCCAAAGCCCTGGACGTTGGAATGTCCCCGCACAGGCATGACTCCGGCTCCCATTCTGGCAATATGACCGCTAATTAACGCTGTATTGGCGATGCTGTAGACATTATCAACACCATTGGTATGTTGGGTAATTCCCATCGCCCAACCAAAGACCACAGCTTTTGATGTGCCGATGATGGTTGCGGCGGCGGCAATTTCTGCCTGGGACAAGCCGCAGGTAGTCGTGATAGTTTCCCAAGAAAGCGATCGCGCCTGTTCTAATACTGCTTCCCACCCTTGGGTATGCGCTTACAAAAAGTCGTACTGCACAAACCCCTGTTCTATTAAAGCTTTCTGAATACCCACAAACAGCGCCACATCACTACCGGGAATTGGCTGAAGATATAGTGAAGCAATGTCAGAACCTGGAATCAGAGACTTAACTGGGAATGCCGGAGAGCCAAATTTCACCAATCCAATTTCCATCACCGGATTGATCACAATCACTTTGCCACCCCGCTCGCGCAGTTTGATCAACTCATTCATCAAACGTGGATGGTTGTAAGCGGAATTTGCCCCTGCTAACACTACACAATCTGCCTGCTTCAAGCTTTCCAAGCTGACGATTGATGTGTTTGTGCCAAACATCTCTTTGAGTGCGGTTGTGGAAGGAGCATGGCACAGATCTGAACAATCTGCCAAATTATTGGAACCCAGGGTTCGCAGCAGCAGTTGTAGTAAAAATGCCGCTTCGTTGGAGCCGCGCCCAGAACTGTAGGATGCAACTCGCTCTGGTGGTTTCTTAAACGCAGCCGTGGCGATCGCATAAATCTCTTCCCAAGAGATGCGCTCATAATGTTCACTACCTGAGCGTCGAATCACCGGGAAGCTCAGTCTTCCCAATCGATCCGCTTCCATAGAGGATAGCTGTTGTAGGTCAGTAATCTTGTGGGAATCAAAGAAGTGGACTGGAACTGGAGGTTGGATTTCGGCTGAAATTGCTTCTACACTTTTCATGCAGCGTTGTAGTTTCTCACCCACTTCATTGGTGAATCCTCCTTTTTGTCCACCAGTCCCCCAGGAGCAGGACAGGCAAGCACTTTTGTGAAACAGGGTTTTCCAAAGATGTGGCCCTTGAAGTGACAGTGTGTGCTTTGCCCAATACTCAATTACAGGCAACCCACCGCCAATTTCTGGGGTGTTTTCATTGGTTTCGTGGAAGGGCGGTTGGGGCTGGGGGTTGCTATCCATCTGGTTGCAGCGACAAATCAGTTCATTTTGTGCAATTTAATCCAATTTACTGAACATGAGAATTCCTCATTAGGTAGATTTTCGCGCTCTACTACAAGTAGAGCAGGGATTCCCTGCTCTTACAAAACCTTCTGCCTTTCTTGCTAAACAGTACTATTCAACGAACAATTACCGCTTTTTCCCTGATACTAATAGTTGCACTTAACTCTTGTTTTTGTCAACTAAAGATTGCATAATATGGCTAGCCAAGAACAGATAGAAGAGGTTGTGATGTTACCACTAACTGAAGTGGGATCTATTAGATGGACAAAGGAGCGCGGGCAGAAAATGCGCTCATTGCGTGGTGATATGCCATTAGTTACTTTATCTAAAAAGCTTGCTGAATATGACGTAGGTATGTCTCGGCAATATTTAAACCGGATGGAAACCTTCACAGAGGTCAAAAGTGCTTCCCCTGAACTCGTTACTGGCTTATGTAAAGTATTTGGCTGTACTTTGGCTGAATTACTGTGTTTAACAGAAACCAAAATTGTGCAATTAGGGGTTGACAAATGCAACTAAAGGTTGCACTTTAGTTGTTAAGGAGAGCAAGAAGAAGTCAGGAGTCAGAATCAATTAGTTAGGGATTTAAACCCGCGATTGATTGAACGCAAGTGCGTCTCCCCTTGGGAAAAGACCAGCAAATTTTCAATTTGGTGGGAGTGCAAAAACGCCGTTTATTCGCCCTACGGGTGGCAGTTCCTTTAAGCGGAAGAACCCCGCCAACTGACTGCCGAACCAGTCGCACAGAATACAAGCAAGAGAGCGATGTGAGGATATGCTAGCTGCTTTGAAAGATACTCAAGCAGAAGAACAACTGCAATTTCTCTCGTCCGCTGCCCAAAGAAAGCGTGAAAATGAGGATGC
>NZ_CAWPNJ010000071.1:0-32548 GCF_963889195.1 Calothrix sp. FACHB-168 | reverse complement strand
ACGTCTGTTAATTTAAATTAACAGACGTAACAGGTTATCCCCGCTCCCGGCATCCTGTTCGCTCTCCTCACAAGACTAATATAACTGGTTATATTAATGCTGCATCTCTGCAATACCTGTTATATATGCATAACAAGTTACATCGTGCTAAATACAGAACCCTTATACAGCAAGGGTTACAAGATGTAGTTATAACGACCTTATCTAGTTACAAGTTAGCTACAAGCATACTGTTATTCGCCTCATATAACTTGTTAGTTTATTGTAATTCTGTTAGATTATCTCCAAGCTGTTATAACCAATAATATTAAACTTGTTAAGTAACTTGTTAGGCTATATTGTAACAACTTATCAGTTTCTAACAGATTGCCAAATCTTCCGCAATGCGATCGCAGGGCTGGAGTGAGCTTAGACCTTCAGTCGGCTGAACTAATTGGCTTGTCCAGACCCCCCTTGAAGCTAGAAATTCGCGTTGTGGGCTAATGGCTTGACTTTGTGGAAACAAGGGGTTTACGGGGCAAAATATAAGCGGATTTGATGGATTTGGCTTGAGGATTCCATTCATAGTGGGTGGCAGTGGCGATCGCTTCTATTGGTTATGTCTTATTGGTTTTTCACGGCATAACCAAATTTGGGGCATTCTTGCGTATGCTAACGGTTAGGGTGCTTACTACCGCTAACGTGCTGGCGATCGCCTCATTCGCCTCATGCCCAATAACAAATGACCAATGACTATTGACTGACCGCCGCCAAATTTAAGCGCTGGACTCATGCCCTTGTCACGCCACAAGACTAATGACTAATACCCGTTCAAGAACCACGGTTCTTTGTACGTAGGCTATTTATGAAAACATTTACACAATTTTGGTAGTCACCACTGAGAATCATCGCCGTAGTCACGACCTATTTTTTCATTTTCAGTATGTTCTTGGTATCCCCGCACTATTTATACAAAATTTGGTAGTCACCACTGAGAATTCCTGTATTTTGTATCAAGTTTTGATACCGTAGTCACGACCTATTTTGTATCAAAGTTTGATACCGTAGTCACGACCTCTATATATATAGATATTAATTAACGTGACTACCAAATATAACTACCATACCGTGACTATGTCCATAATCATAAAACCCCAAAACCCCCAATCTTAAATCTAGGTATGACTACCGCTACCCCTCATTGCCCAACATTACCTTGATAAATCCATCAACCCAGTACTTGAGGCTGCTTCTTAGACAAAGTAATGCCCACTCCGGTGATGAATCGCCAGTGGGGTGATGTGGTGATCAGGGGCAAGTTTTTCTCTCTAACCTGTTCATCAATCTCCATAACAAGTTATTCAATCCCAGAGAACAGCTTTCCCCACTGTGGGCATTACTCAACTGCACATTTTTTCAAAGACGCGATCGCAAAAGCGCCATCGGTTTGATTCCCAATCCCCGTGCCGGATTTTTCGCTGCTATCCCGGCGAACACCCAAGACATTAATTTTCTCTATCAATGTATTTGTATACAAGTGGTTACATTATCTCAGTAGTTATTCAAGTACACACGATTATTTATTTATAATAAAAACAAATCGTGTGTACTGGCGAAATCTTTGCCATGCATAGGGTCTACAAAAATTTTCGTCAAAAATATTTTTTCAGAGTCCTGATGGGGATTGAATCTGACTAAGGTATTAAATAGTACTTTTCATCCCTGGCTAGAAAATACCTGCGGACATGAGTGCGATCGCCTCCACTCCCCAGCACCAATCCCCAATCCGCCGCCGCCAAATTGAATGCGCTGGTACTTCAAGGGGCGCGATCGCGCTTTTGAGTTTCACCCCTAGCTTACCGGGGGGTAGTACAGCGACAGCGATGTCCCAGCAGTGCCACTGTCCAATTCTCAATTCCCAAGCTTGGGAATCGAATCCCAAAACACCAGGGGAGGGGCCAACACCCAAGACATGAATATTTCTCTATCAATGTATTTATATATATAAATGCTTAGATTATCTCAGTAGTTATAAGAGTACACACGATAATATATTTATAATAAAAATCAATCGTGTGTACTGGCGAAAGCCCTACCATATATATCGTCTACCAAAAATCTTGTCAAAAAACTTTTTTTCAATTCCTGCTGGGGATTAAATCTGATTCAGGTATTAAATAGTACTTGTCATCCCTGACTAGGAAATACCTGTGGACATGAGTGCGATCGCTTCCACATCCTGCTCACTGGACTTCACCCCACGACCGACGACCGACCACCGCCACATTTTCCCCACTGGACTCATGCCCATTCCCCATGCCAAACAACTAATGACCAATGACCAATGAATGACTAATACCCGATGCCAACCGCCACCGCCAAATTTTCTCCACTGGCACTTAAGGAAGTGCGATTGCGTTCATTGGTTATGTTTTATCAATTTTGTACGGCATAACCAGTTTGGGCGCGATTCGATTTCCGCCCACCCGTAGTCACGCTCTCTATATATATAAATATTAAATACCGTGACTACCAATTATGACTATCACCCCCATCCCCAATTCTCACTGTGACTACCAATTATGAATACACCCCATCCTCAATTCTCAGCGTGACTACGGCGTGAGGGTTTATGGGGCGATCGCGCCCTTGTGTGACCTCAATCTCAACTCTACCCAATGACTAATACGCAACATTCTTCCCTTGCGCCCACGCCGTAGTCACGCTGACTATATATATAGTAATTAACTACCATGACTACCATCCCCTGGCTTTCAAATCCCTTTACCCCTTCACCCCCAAACAGAATACTCGGCGTGACTACGGCGGGAGCGTGGGGCAATCTCCTTCACTCCCCAGCACCAATGCCCAACCCGCCGCCGCGATTGCTCTTTTGAGCTTCACCCCTGGCTGACGGTGCGGTAGTACAGCGACAGCCATGTCCCGGCAGTGCCACTGTCCAATATCTCATTCCCAACATTGGGAATGAATCCCACAACCCCAGGGGAGCGGCCAGTTTCCCCGCCCAGTGCTGCTAAAATTCCCCAACTTCTCGATGGGGTGATGAGTGACAACTTTTCTCTCTAACCTGTTCATCTATATCCATAACTAGTTGTTCTCTCTATGAGAACACTGGGGGCATTACTCTTTTTCCAATCACGCGATCGCCACCAATGACTGACTAATATACAACATCCTTCCCTTCTGCCCATTGGTAAGTTGGTTATTGGTTATGTCTCATCATCTTCTGGCGGCATCACCTTTTGCAATGCGCTTTCAATTTCCGCCAGCGCTTGGTCGATGGCTCTCACGGCATAACCATTTGGGCGCGGTTCCCAGGCGATGTTTATGGTAGGCATCGGGCAAGTTTTTCCTTGTTGGACATATCGCTCTAATGCCCTAACGCTCACGCCTAGATAATCAGCCGCTTCTTGCTTGTTCATAAATATCGCCAAATATCGACAGGTGAAAAAATATTATCAAATCTTTGGCGAGTTTTGGCGCTATTTGTTATTGTCAAATATTATAAAAATTCAATTTAGTTACAACATGAGAATGCTTGCATGTCGTCAAATGCAAAAACAGAAGTAGTCAAAAAGCTGAATTAATCAAGTTCAGATACAGCATAACTGGCACATTAGCTTCAGTGCAGCAAAACCGTACAATAGATTTTTTACAATTATTAAAATAATTTTTCTTGAGTAAATAATTAGTAATTAAAAAACAATTATTTATGTCACTTGTCAATATAATTAATATATTTTAATAAATAGCTAATTATTTAATATAGAATGTATTACGTTAGATTATTCTCAATACTTAATTGACGATAAGAATAATTATACCTTTATTAATCTGGTAGATATTTAAAAAGTATTAGTTATGATACTAGTACTAATTCAATAGCTTAACTTTCAGTTATTCATAATATTTTCAATTAAAATCTTTTTTGTATTAAATAGTACATTACCTTATGGTTTGTGCCAATTATACAAGTGGCATTATCAGCTATTTCCTGCTAATACACTTACTGATAAATTACTTTCAAGTGCATTTAAGCGCGTTTTAACTAGTAAGTAAAACAGGGTAAGTATGCCACAACCTACGAATGGTAATGACCTTCTCTATGGTGATGAGAATGGAGTTATAAAGAATGACACTATCAAGGCTATGAATGGTGATGACTATGTCGCTGGTAAATATGGTGATGACTACCTCTATGGTGGAGATGGTCATGACACCCTCATTGGAGGCTATGGTGATGACGTTTTATATGGAGACAATGGTGATTACTTTTATGAATTTGGTAATAAAATTCTGAATGGAGACTATTACTTTGATCCTTACCCCAATACAAGAAACGATCGCTTAGACGGTGGAGATGGTAACGATAGCTTATACGGTGAAGCTGGTAATGACACTTTATATGGAGGAAATGGTAATGACACTTTATATGGTAACAGTGGAGACGATCTTTTATATGGTGAAGATGGTGATGACTACCTAGTTGGTGCAGATGGTAATGACAGCCTCTATGGTGGAGATGGTAATGACTTCCTCAAGGGTGGATTGCATGGTAATAACTACCTCGATGGTGAGGGTGGTAATGACTCCCTCATTGGTGGAGATGCTAATGACTTCCTCAAGGGTGGATATGGTGATGACAGCGTCTATGGTGAGGGTGGCAATGACTCCCTCAATGCTGGAAATGGTGATGACATCCTCAACGGTGGTACAGGTGCAGATACAATGCTTGGTGGTGCTGGTAATGACCTTTTCTATGTTGATAATGTAGGTGATGTTGTCAGCGAAAATGCCAATGAAGGTACAGATACAGTTTCTTCAACCATCAACTATATCTTGACAGCTAATGTTGAAAACCTCACCCTGACTGGTACTGCTGCGATCAACGGTACAGGCAACGTCAGCGATAACATTATCACAGGGAACAGCAGCAATAACATCCTCAATGGTGACTATGGTAATGATTCTTTAGTTGGAGGAAATGGTAATGATTCTTTAGTTGGAGGAGATGGTAATGATATTTTGTATGGTTCTAATTCTTTTGACTACGGCAGTGTAGAAAAGGATACTTTAACTGGTGGATCTGGTAACGATGTATTTGTTCTAGGTGATGGAGGATATGACAACTTTTATCAAGGATCTGGTTACGCAATAATACAAGATTACAATTCTCAGTATGATAAAATTCAAGTGAGCGCTGGCACTATTATTGTTTTAGGCAGAAATAGTAATCTTGGTGGAGGTCTTGCGAATGATGTAATTATATATCAGTACAATTCAGGTTCTCTAGATAGACTAGCGGTAGTTTATGATACTACTAATGTAACCCTCCTAAAGGTTTAAAACGCTACAGTTAAAAATGGGTTACTGAGGTAGTAGATTAAACTGCATGGATCTACGGCAGAGCAGAGTCAAAATCCGCAGCGTCAGTGTAATCGCCGATTTGCTCATTCTTGTTCTCTAGCAATATATGCTCAATCCTCTGCCGTTCTACACCATTTCCGTCAAGGTAAAAATTAAGCAATAACTCCACAAAAAGCTTGTTGTTGTTAATCCCCTCGTTTATTAAGTCTTTAAGCATTGTAATCACCATCAGACAAAGCGCTACTCGTAGATTATAGTAGTAGCGCAAGTAAGTTGTCCGTCTAGATAACCTCCATTATTTTGACTAGCCTGAATGTTGCTTTTCATACTTGTCAGCTTTGCCAATCGAGTAAGCAAAAAGTAAGCAAAAATTTCTCCGTAGTGCTGGAATCGTTTACAGAGAGTTATTTCCAGAGCCATTACCTCGCAACACTTGTGCGCGGTCGTACCTCTGTATCAACCTATTTCCGTACATCTAGTCAAAAGTAAACCTGCAAACTAAACATTGGGGCTAATAGAAGTTGCATAGAACCTAAGTATAAATACTTTTAATTACTAAAACTTTTACAATAATTTACGTATAATTTTACTGAAACTTTATTTAATTACAAGTTTCTATGCTAATCAAATTTTCTTTTGTTACTTAAATAAAGCTTACATAAAGATGACTATGATGTTAGTAAATTTACAGTTAAGTTAGCTATTGTTACCTCATAGGTTTATATCTATCTAGTTAACCTTTGTTACTTATGTAATGAGTAAATAAACCTAGAACCTACTTAGCTCTATGAGGATTTATAAAGATGGGTAAATATTCTTCAACAATCTTATGTGCGCTAACGTTTTCCATTTTTAGTTATCAACTATCAGCTACAGCAGCAGAGTTAAAATTTAATGGTGGTACATATCGGATAGTGCAAACTGCTGGGGGTTTTTATCTGGAAAATTTTTTAAATTTAACTAAAGAAAATGTTAATGATTTACATGTAAGTTTTACTTATCTCGATACGAATAAGGATGTACGAAACATCACAGAAAACTATGCGTTTGAAGATGTTGCACCAAAGGGTACTTATACTCCGCCTACAGTCCCAGATTCAGATTTTACAATTGTCTTTCCTCGTAAATTTCTGCCAACTCAGGATGATCAAACTTTTGCAGATGCAGGAACTTATTGGACAAAATGTGGAAACAAAATCTTGGGTAGTTCCAAAGAGTCTGTAATAGCTTCGATGATAGCTTCTTTCAGTAATGCTTTAATTCCCCCTGCCTCCGCCGAAACAGGCTGTCCCGTTCCAAGTGTTCCTGAACCATCCTCAGTACCCACTACGATGATGTTTAGTGCTGTTTTAGGTGCTAGCATTTTCTTAAACCGTAAAAAACTGAAGACCGCAAATTTGAAGACTTTCATAAAATAAAAAGTTAATAGTTTGCACGTTAGACATAATCCGCTTCATCTCAATTGTTCTCAGTTGTTCTAGCTGTTTTTGTCACTGGTTAATGTCATGGTCAAGCTGATTTTTTCTCAATTCCAGCATTGACCATTTTGTGGTCGGTTTTACAATCCACGACCACTTTTTTACTTGAAACAGTTCTGAGTTTTTGAATAAAAATAATACTCACTACAAACAATACGGAACCAGTTACTCCACCAGGGAAGTATTGATGCAAGAAAAGCCAAGTGCAAATATGAAATGTTCCATTCAATAACTCAATAATTGCCCAAGTACACATAAAGTACCAGCCCCATTGAGTTTCTTTTTCAGCACTAGGCATAGACCCTAACATCAATGCAATGATGAGGTAGTTAAGAATAGCAAACAAATCTGCACTGATTTCAAAAACGGGAATCCAGGGTAAGTATTGATGCAATGCTTCGCTTATACTGCCGAAGTAACTGTAAAGCTTGGTGTATGTTTCCTCCATACTGTGAAAAGCTTGGATAAGTCCCAAAATCCAATAGCTATAAGCAATTTTCGTAGGTTGAGAGTCAAGCATTATCATCCTCTCTATTTACTAGACAGTTATCAAGATTGCAAATATATAGACATCTCCAGAAATTAGTTATTAACCCAAGTTGCCCAAGGATTTTAAATTTATTTTTGGAGATGTGAATGATGATTGCTCTATACTTTTCAAATCAGTCTATAAGTATACAAGAGCAATGATTTGAGTAATGCCAGCAGCACCCAAAAATACTACAGCCAGAAAATGCCAAAATTGATTGAATGTACTTTCAGCAATTAATCCCTCTGTTGCTCCTCCTAGCAGTAAGAAAAGCGTAGTAATTAATGCTGGTACTAAGCCATATAAATGGATCATGGCAATAATGTAAATAATGGTTGCAATAGCAAATGTCACTAGAATCCCAAGAGGAATGGGAAATACTGGACGTTTACCTTGTCCAAGGTCTACATAGAAAGTTGACAAAGGTGTTCTAGGGCCAATATAAAGCCAAACAAATGTTGAGCCTAGAATAATCAGAGTCCAAGGATTGGAAATCGTCAAGAATCCAATCTTCCATTGTTGTATTCCGTAAACTCCAATTATGAACATAATAGCTGCAACGGCTTGATAAGCAAACAGCAACTTATAAGCTGCTTCGCGCAGTCTTTCATTGTTATATTGACCTCGATTTAAAGGTTGATCCTGAAAAGGTGCAACTTGCCAACCTTCATATTCGTGCATCACAATTGGAGCAAATCCAGCCAGAATTTGGAAGACGGGAGCCATCATCAACCAAAACATGGATTCATAAGATGTGTGGGGAGGAAATCGATAAAGAGCATAAGCAACACCCAGTTGAGTTAAAAACAAAGCATAGTGAAACAACTCAACAATGCTTAATGCTAAAGGCTTCGCAAACTTAAGGATTGATTGCTTTACTGGTGGATATTGCCATACCCAACCAGGAGCAGGGTAAATGTCTGGGATGTCTGTTATATTTCTGTTTGCTGATGACTGAGTATTCAATTCCGAATTATCGTCGGGAATAGATGTCATAGATTTATGCTCCTTTTGAATCTCATAGTGACATTGAGCCGAGATATTACGTTTCTTAAAAATATTTTTCGGAAAACCCGGACGCAGATTAAGAATCGTAATAGTAAAAAAATTATACTTTCAGGTTATGCTGTCAATCAAACGAAATGCAGAAACCAGTAAATACATGAGCCGGGTAATCGCACTATTCAATCAAGCCGGTGGGGTTGGTAAAACGACCTTGACCATGAACCTGGGCTATCAACTGCAATTGCATGGATACAAAATTCTTCTGATTGACATCGACCCCCAGGCTTCCTTAACTTCTTTCATGGGCATTAACCCAGAAAATTTAGAAAAAACTCCTTTTGACGCGCTGATAAATGAAGAACCATTATTCATCCTAAAAAACCAACACGGGATGGATATAGCTCCTACTAATATCAACCTCAGCGTCGCCGAAATTCAACTGGTTAATATGGATTTTCGTGAAGTCCGGTTGAAAGAAGCTATTGACCCAATTCGCAGTAACTATGACTTTATTCTCATTGACTGCCCACCCAGTTTAGGGCTGTTAAGTTATAGCAGCCTTGTTGCTGCTACTCACTTGCTCATACCGATTGAAACCCACTACAAAGCTTTCCAAGGGACAACTTTACTGTTGCAAACCATAGCCCAAGTAAAAAAGAGAGGAAACCGCAACTTAAAAATAGCAGGGTTTGTTCCTTCGCGCTATGCTGCTTCCAACTCCCAAGACCAACGCACCCTGAAAGCTATCTCCGAACAATTTTCCTCAATTGCCCCAGTGTACGACCCAATTCCCAGGGCTACAGCTTTTGTTGATGCTTCTGAACAACAAGTACCCTTGGCTATCTACGACCCGAAGCACCCAATTTTGAAAATATTGGATAAGATAGCAAAAAAAATGGAGCAATTATAATGCCTCGGATACGCAAAACAGAACAACCTTACAAAGCTAAAGCCGATATCAGTGTGTTGATGGGAGAGGAGCAAGCTACAACAGAGCCACTGCTATTACCTGTAAAATCCATCACTATGCCTTCTGGTCAACCCCGGCGCTACTTTGACCCTGTGAAGATGGAGCAACTAATTCAGTCCATCAAAACTCATGGGATTCTGGAGAATCTACTTGTTCGTCCCCTGCCTGACTTAGAAAATAAGTACGAGTTGGTAGCAGGAGAAAGACGCTACCGTGCAGCGCTCGCAGCCAAACTAAAAGAAGTGCCTGTTACTATCCGCGAATTGACTGCTGATGAAGCACTCTCCCTGGCGCTGATAGAGAACCTGCTTCGAGAAGACCTCAACCCAGTCGAGGAAACAGAAGGTATACTGCAACTGTTGTCTATCCGGCTTGCCATCCCAAGAACCGATATCCCCAATCTACTTTACCGGATGCAACATGAAGCTAAAGGAAAAGTTGCCCAAAACATTTTGGGCAATGAAAAAGGACAGACAGTAATGGCAGTTTTCGAGGAATTAGGTAAGCTCAGTTGGGAATCATTTGTTTCCAGTCGCTTACCACTACTAAAGTTACCAGCAGAGATTCTAGAAGCGCTACAAGGGGGGAAAATCGCCTACACCAAAGCTCAATTGATTGCCAGAGTTAAAGATAAAGAACAAAGACAATCTTTGTTAGAAGAGGCGATCGCCGCAGATTTACCCCTGAGTGAAATTAAAGAACGAGTTAAAGCTCTGCAACCACCAACAGATACAGAAACTCCTCAAGCCACAATTAAAGCCGTTACCCGCCGTATTACTCAGTCCAAAGTCTGGGAAAATCCCAGAAAATGGAAACAAGTCCAAACTCTTTTGAAAAAATTGGAGGCTTTAGCTACAGAAGAAAAAGATTTAAATTAAGAAATTATTAATGGATGCCAAAATAAGTCAAACTTAGGTTTCGGGATTATCGATTCCCAAGCTTGGGAATCAAGATTGGGTTTATTTGCATTAATGACTATCTGGCGGTACTGAGCCATCGAGAATACCAGCAGGTAGCTTCTGACAATTCTGGTAACCCATGCTATCACTGTAGTTAAAGAAATTCGTCTAAAACTTAAACTACGATGCCATTCTTAGCCAAACGCAGAATTGACGGACATAACTATTATGAAATCGTCAAAAGCATCCGCGTAGGGGGAAAGCCAAGGCACGAAACCTTACACTACCTCGGCAACTACCAAGCTGCGCTGACAAAACTCCAATCCCTGCGGGGCTTTTGTGAGAGTGAGAAACAACGGCTACTGTTGCGTCTCGCCAAACTGGAAGGCAGATTGGACGCTCTTGAGATTCCATTGCCGGAAAAGAGTTATCAATGCATAGTTTGCGACCCCCCTTGGTTTTATAGCTTGCGGACTCAGGATGAAACTCACAGAAATCGAATAACTTACAAACCCATGAAGCTTGAGGAAATTTTAGCTCTCCCACTACCAGAATTAAGTTCTCAAAGTGGTTGTGTTTTATGGCTTTGGTTCACCAACAACCATGTGGGGGAGGCAGTGCAATGCGTTCAACATTGGGGGTTTGAGATTAAGACTATCCTGACCTGGGAGAAAATCACCAAAGCGGGAAAGCCGCACATCGGTACTGGACATTGGTTACGAAATTGCACCGAACACTGTTTACTGGCTACGAAAGGACAGGTCAAGGCGTTCGCAACCATGAAAACTTTGACTAATCAACCAACCATTCTCCACGCCGCCAGAAGGGAACACAGTCGCAAGCCCGCAGAATTTTATGAATTGGTGGAGAAGCTTTGTGCGGGGATGACGAAACTGGAGATGTTCTCTCGCCAATCGCGCCCCGGTTGGGATGTTTGGGGAGATGAGGCGCAGAAGTTTGATGAAATTACACAACATCCCACTCGCAAATAAACTGTTCGTCATTTAGATCGGTTAGTGATCGCCCCAGTTTCCCCCAGAACCAGAGAGCGATCGCATCCCCTAATGGGAACCCTGTTAACAGTTGCGTTTTTCAATATCATGAAATTATTGAACTTTCTCAAACCCAAGAAGCCAGCCCAGCCGAGCATTGAAAGTTACGGACAACCCAGCAGCATTGAGCCAGAACAGATTCAGTCAATCATGGAATGGTTGTTTGCCAGTCTCATGGCAGCAGGGTATCTCGGTAAATCGCACCTTTTTTGGTACGATAGCGACAAGCCAGACCCCAGTTTAGAGCAGGTGGTCAAAAAAGTTATCCGCCGTGACGAACCAATATTTCTGTATCGCTGTGGTGGTAGAGTGTCGCCAGCGCCAAACGGGTATTACTGGCGAATGATGGGCGAGCATCCATCGATGCGGGTATATCAGTTAGAAATTGAAGATGATAGCTGATAAACCCGTTAACAAGTTTCTTACTTTCCGGTTCTGGGGGATAATCTACTGGTTTGTACAATCCCAGCAATATCCTTGGAAGACAACCAGCTAAACCTATTCTCAGATTTGACTCTTACACCAGCACGTAGAGCAGAGACACTGGTAATGAGTGCTTCAGCCCTGCTGAAGTGGAAAGGGCAAATATTTGAGTATCAGCAACGTGTAAGACAAAGTCAATCACCAAAGCAAGCAACATTGTTTGACCTAGCCCCCGCGCACTGTGACCCAGAGCAGATTGATCCGTTTAAGCTGCATTTACAACCAATGGCCTTTTACCGGATGCCAGATGATTTTGGTCAAGCCGCTTTGTATTTTGTGATTGATAGTGCAGCTGAACTGTTGCTTTATGTTGGGGAAACCTGCCGTAGTAATAAACGCTGGCGTGGGACTCATGGTTGCAAGGGTTATATCAGCAGTTACCAAGGCTTACATTATCGCTATCAGATAGAGACGGCGGTTAATATTGGTTTTTGGTGGGATGCTCCGGTGGAGAGAAAAGCACGGCAAACTTTAGAACAGGCTATGATCCAGAAGTGGCGATCGCCTTTTAATAAAGAAATGTGGGAGCGGTGGGGACAACCGTTTGGGTAGGGCATTTTCAAGCGAGGATTGTCGGAGCGATCGCACCCTTGGCTTGATGTTTGAATGTTGGTAAACGTAAATTCTCTTATGAAAGACGAAAAATTGATTGAAAGCTTGGAAGGGCTAAATTTGTTTGATGCTTATATTTTTGAGCGAATGTTTGAGGCGTTTGCTGACCTTCGCGAATTAGCTTCTTACAACAAGAAAGCGATGCCTAGCCTTGAAGAGGCTCTAGATTGTGCCATCAAGCATAGTTTTCAAAGTAAAAATTTATCCCCAAGCAGAGACGTTCTTATTGCACGATTTCGTGCAGTGTTGGCGGATGAAAAGATCCCAGAGGGAAGACCGAATAGATATTCTTACCGCAGGCGCTTAAGACGGATTTGCTGCTTTCTAAATGATGTGCTGCTGGATGTTAGGCGTAAGCTAAGATGCTCAGAAGACTATGTGCTGAGTTTTAAGCACAACAGAGAATCTGAGTTCAAAGTAAAACTCAAATTCATTGTCGAACCACAGGCTATGCTTTCTTACAATACCAAAATCACTAACTGGCTGTGTCAAGCTGAGTAATCCACTGATTGATTTGGTCGCGTTTATCAGCAGTTAGTCGCTCAATTGCTGCATAGATAGCTTGTTTTTTATAGATTTGCCATAAATCAGAAATCATCCCCATATCTTCACAGATTTCTAGGTCAGCCGCTATTACTGCCAGATTTTCTTCGGTCAACCATTTTTGAATTTCATTTTCATACTCTGCTTTCATTTGGTTGAGTCGGTTTCTTTCAAAACTAGACAAATTACTCCAAATAACTTTCTTTACACTGTCTGGGCGACGAGACATAATTTGGGTGACATCTGACCATTCTTTGGCGTTGCGAACTTTGAAGGCTAGACATTCTATGCTAGATTCAAAAGTTTGTTCTGGGCAACCAAGTAGTTGAATAGCGTAAAGTAGTTCGGTGAGAGTTAATTCTTGACAATCTAAAAACCAGCTTCTAATTGTGGAATTATAAAATAATAATTTTTTGCCTTCGCTCCTAAACTTGCGCTTTTTGGCTTCAATAATTGGTCGCAGTAATAGGGAACGAACCTCTGGAGGGACTTCTTTAAACTCAATATCAAAGCTAGAAACAATTACTGGCACTCTACTATTTTCGTCCAGCGACGATTCTTCTAATACCCACTTAAAAGATTTACTGCAATTAGGGCAATCCGCTTCATATTGAGTAACAAACTCTGTTGTTTTAGAATGAAAGCATTCTTTGGTACGAATTAAAGCAGGCATTGGTTTAAAAACATGGTGACAGTGCGGACAGCATCTCACCCCTTGGGTATCTGGGTCGCAGGATACTGGGTCTAGGCTCCATTTTCTGTGGTCACAGGGACGACCTAACCTAAACCAGTTATCAGTCATGTCTAGAATAGTTGCATAATCTTTTCCTGGTGCTGGACGCAATATTCTGCCAATCATTTGCAGCCAGAGAGTCACACTGCTAGTAGGTCTCGCAATCACCGCCGCCAGCGAGTCAGGGCAATCAAATCCCTCAGTCAGAATTGCACAATTACTAATGACCAGGGTCTGACCGCTACGAAATCTATCTAAAATTGCTTTACGTTCATTATTGGGTGTATCTCCATCCAGATGTTCGCTCTTAATACCATCAGCACAAAACGCTGCGGCGATTTGTTTTGAGTGCATGACGTTAACTGCAAAAATAATTGTCTTTTTACCAGCACAAAAATTTTTCCACTGCTTTAATACTTCGGACGGTTTGTAGTCAGAAGCAACTGCTTCTAATTCTTTTTTGGTGAAGTCGCGTTTTTGAGGGACTTTGTGCTGGGAATATTTAAAGCCTGCTATCAATTTATAATCTGTTAAGTAACCAGAGGCGATTAATTCTTTGGTGGTAATTGAGCAAATCAGGTGGTCGAAAATATCTCGCAATCCATAACCATCTTCTCGCCTGGGTGTGGCTGTCACTCCCAGAGTAAGAGCATCTGGATAAGCATCGAGCAATTTGCGGTAACTATTAGCTGAAGCATGGTGAGCTTCGTCAATAATGACAACCTGAGCAGTCGGGTAAGTTTTGCGACGAGAAAGAGTTTGAATACTGGCTACTTGAATTAACGAGTCAGTTGGCTTGTGTCCTGCTTTGATGATTCCTGGTTGAACTTTTGTGGCAGCAGCCAGTTTCTCTGCTGCTTGGTTAATCAACTCTTCTCTGTGAGCGACGACCAACACGCTTGAGCCAGTGGCGGTAAATTTAGATGCCACTGCTGCAAAGATAATAGTCTTACCACCGCCCGTGCTTAGTTGTAGGAGTACTTTCTGAGTTCCTTGAGACCAAGTGGCGAAGGTTTTTGAAACTAAATCCTGTTGGTAATCGCGCAGATTGAACATTCTTGATAATGGTCGCTCTAGTCAAGAGTGGTTTTGCCCAGCATATTTATGATACTCATGAGCTTGAAAAGTAGACCAATAGAAAATGGCAACCCTCGCCACCTCACTCCTTCTATCAGGATATAGAAGATTCCATTGAACACTTCCTAGATATCGACTTGACGCTCCACCTGGGGTTGTTCTGGAATCAGCGAGTCAAATCAAAATATAGACAATCAAAACTAATCGGCAGGTGATTCCATTCCCAACCTTGGGAATGAAGTTGTGAGGGATTGTAGGGGCTGTAATGTTTGCTGCGTAAGATAACAATCGATTTCTTGTAGTCCTAACTTTTTGTACAAGTTTTTAGGACTACAAAACTACTTGGTTTCCCTTGCGCACAGGTAAATATCGCGGCGAGTTTATCACTCGCATCCTATCCCATCCTTATCTCTATCAAATTTATGTGGATCGGGCTGGTTGACTCTGAATCTACGATATGGAATATCTTTGCAATCTAAATCCGCCGAATTAGGTGGAAGGCAGAAGTCAGGATATGATGAATCACATTGTCGCTGTGGTTGGGCTATTACTGACTGAGTAGTGCTTTTACCTTGTCTAAAATCCCAAGGCATCACTGGCTTGGCTTGGTTCCAGAATCCTAATTTTTGTAGCTTGGCAGCAGCCTCAGCCTGGAGGAATTGGTCTTTAGTGTTGGCGCAGCCTTTTAAATACTGTCGATAAACTACTGCCTGTCCTTCCTGAACCATGTTGAGGTTAATCGAGCGATCGCCTACATAAACCTCAGCCACAAGTCGCTTGTACTTATCTCGCTCAACTTGCCTGACTTTGATAGATTTACCAACTGGAAGTAATTGCTTGAGCCGGTTTGCTGAGTTCTGTCCCCAAGGTTGTTGTTTCATCTCAGGAGCGTCAACACAGGCTAACCGGATAGTTACAGTCTGTCCTTGTTGGTTTCGTACCCGTAGTGTATCGCCATCCCCGACACTAACTACAGTCATAGCAGGTAAGTTGGTTTGAGCAGTAGACGGAAGCCCAGAGAGCAGCATTGCAGCTATTGCAAGGACAGCAGTCTTGTTCATGGTGAATATCAATGTATTACTGGTAATAAATTCTACTTTCCATGACCTTAATCGTCCGTGATAAGCATCACTGTGGGCGGGTAGCGATATAGTGCTGCTTCCCCACCGCCATTAACTTATTTATCCAAAGCTTGACAGATTGAAGTAGCACATATTACTTTTTTACCTAGTGCGATGAACCTCATCGACACCACTCACCAGAACCTTGAAAACCGCATAACTTCGTTGACTGGTGTCGATTGCTTACACAGTATAGTTTCCAAGCTGTGAAAAGCCAAATTTATTGATAATTTTCAGTACTTATTGACACTATAAAAAGTGGTGTCGATTAGGGGGTCTGAAAGCCTTGCTATGTATAGTTTCCAGAAGTGAACTCTTTACGATCACATCGCCCCGCAAGGGGATGGAAACAAATAATTTGTGGACAACGTTAATTAGCCGTCTTCAACTTTACGATCACATCGCCCCGCAAGGGGATGGAAACTAAGGGTTCCATCTCCATTATAGAGAGTAGAAGCAGACTTTACGATCACATCGCCCCGCAAGGGGATGGAAACTAAATCTCCTGGATTCAGAGTGTATAACTCTGGATAAACTTTACGATCACATCGCCCCGCAAGGGGATGGAAACGGATGGCATCTAATCCTGCTTTATCTCCCCAACCCTTTACGATCACATCGCCCCGCAAGGGGATGGAAACATTGCGTGTCTACCGGATGTACGATCCCAGACGGAGTCTCCCTTTACGATCACATCGCCCCGCAAGGGGATGGAAACAGATAGAAATAGAGAGAGTTTACAGCAACAATCACCTTTACGATCACATCGCCCCGCAAGGGGATGGAAACTTTTTGGTTGCAAAATTGCCTTTAACAACTGTTGACTTTACGATCACATCGCCCCGCAAGGGGATGGAAACACAAAGCTATGCTCGCAATTGAGTGAATCTTTTACCTTTACGATCACATCGCCCCGCAAGGGGATGGAAACAGGAGATGAAGTTTGTGGAATGGTAAATTCCAATTCCTTTACGATCGCATCGCCCCGCAAGGGGATGGAAACATTACTGCTCCTGCGATAATAACTATCAGGATAAGCAGCCTTTACGATCGCATCGCCCCGCAAGGGGATGGAAACCAATGTCACCAATTTCAGCCTTTGGGTTTGCTTGAACCTTTACGATCACATCGCCCCGCAAGGGGATGAAAAGACAAACCCTTCTCCAATGAATTAAAGCTGTGGTAGGTAATTTCTGATCGCATCGCCCCAAAAATAGCAGCATGAACCAGTTCAAAATCCAGTCCATCTCCATCATCAATGGCTGTACTTTGTTGGTGTATTACACTAGTGGAAAATCCTGGCAGTTTCGCGTGATTAGTCCAGAGGGTGAGGTGTATGGTTCGCGCAAAATTTTCTACACGAGCGAAGCAGCTAGAGTTGCTGGAGTCAGTTGGGTTTGTGGCGAGAAATAAATTGATAGATGCGGTGTAAGTTAGCCAATCAAAACCTCAGCCACTAACATCCGATTCCATTATCGGAATGTTAGTTGCGTTTGGATAGTTCAGCAGTGTGAAAGCCCCGGTGATGTACCGAGGGCTTGTTGTTCATAACTTTCGGCTTTCTCTGAAATACGACCTTTGAGATTAAGTTGCAGTGATTAAGCTCTTGGCTTTAGTTAAATTAGTCTGAATCCACTATATTGCTGCGCTCTTTCAGTAAACCATATTAAAAATTCGGGGAAAGTTGCTGGGTTAAGGACTTCAGTCACATTGAATTGATAAAGAATCCCAAATCTGGAAAAATAAATTCCCAAGCGTGTTAACTCTATGGCATTCGGCTGGAATTTTTGCGCGATAAAAGACAGAGTATAGTAGCCCATCAATTGGTTAAACTCACGACGCCCTAAACTGAGTTTTTTCAATGTTTTAATATCCACAAGCAAATCATCAATCATTAAATCCCCATCGGCACCACTTACCAAAAGTGAAGCATCTGCCCAACTCGGATTGAGAACTATGTTTCCAGTGGCTGGAAAAATCTCAGGATTTAATAATCCAACTAAATTTCGTAAGTCTTGAACATCTATGTCATTAATGGCTAGCAAGTTCTCGTGGATATAGCGAATCCGATATACAGCATCTAGTTTTGCTAGCAATAGAGATGATTTCAGTAACTCATCAGTGAACTGTCCATCTCTTAGAAATGTTTGATAATTTTGCTTTGCTCTCTCGATAACCATTGCGGCTTGTTCATACAAATCATTTCGCTCAATGTGTTGAAAGTAGTGCAGGGCATTCCCCGCTACCCATCCTCCGTCTTGCGCGTGGGGATTGAGATACTTAATATAAAAGCGAAGTAAGTAATCGTAGGCAGTCCCAACTAAACTGGCGTTACCGCCCTGGGGGGGTGATGCCAAGATTTCTTGTTTTACATTAAACCTTGGCTTGGGGAATTCTTGGTTAAATCTTGCACGAACATCTGGTTGTTCTAGAAAGTCGCTCAGACTCATAGTTTTGTCCTCCAAAGTTTTTATAAACTTATTTTGAAAGTGGTATAGTTAGCTATATACAAGCTATACCGTCAATGAAAAAACAAGCCAACTTCAAACTTCCTGAAGAGCTAATCACAGCCCTTCAAGACAGAGCAGCAGCAGAACGCACTAGTGCGACAGATTTAGTTATCCAAGCCTTAAACTCTTTCTTGGGAAATCCAGAAGAAGGTTCAAGTATAGGAAACACAAGTATAGGAAACAATATATATGATATAGCAGATTGTGTAGAAGGCTTGAAAGCAAGATTAGACAAACTTGAAGCTAATAAAAATTTCTATTTCATGTACAACTCGCCCTCTTGCGAGGCTAATGATATAGATATACGTATAGAGAGCGATAGCATAATTCCCAACTCAGAAGAGGTGCTTTCTCTGGAGAGCAAGGTTGAAGAACTTGAGGCTCAAAATAAAAATCTTCTTGACCGAGTGTCCGCACTAGAGGCTTTGATGCAGGAATACCGTTATCAGAGCCTACCACACAGTATTGAGCGAGATTTTAAAAGTTAGCACAACCAATATTGTTTTGGATTCTTGATTTTTCCATTGCAAACAGTTATCCTCATGCTGCTAGCCACTGCCTAATAAGCTGTTTCTTTGACTCTGGTAACCTTCGGCTTGCGACTCTCAAAGCCGAACTGTAGGGTACGATCGCCCGTAGATCGGCTAACATTTCCGCATCCTCGCAGTGGTTGAGCAACACAGCTAAATCTTGTACGCATTCTTCCCTCAGCCAGTCGGCTTCTGTAAACTGTTGACCATTGACCATTGGCTGTTGACTGTTGAGCATTGACTGTTGAGCATTGACTGTTGAGTGTTGAGTGTTGAGTGTTGACTGCTCCGCCTCTTTTTTTAGCTGTAGTTCTCGCTTCAAGTCAAGGGAAGCTAGTACATTTGCTCTGTCCTGATCTAAAATCATTTCTGAATCAAGTTTGTAATATTTGGTATTGTTGGTTTTTCTGTGCTGCTTTAGCCTGATGCCAACCTTACCCAAAATGCGATTGATAAATGTAATAATCTCAGTATCTTTGTTCACCGTGATATTGAAAGCAGTTTTGAGTAATTTTTTCTGGGGTAAAACCGATTTTTTGAACCACTCTTTAAGAGTGGAATCATTACCGTGATATTCACTCTCAAAATCGTCTAATGGTATAGCGTCGAAAATTCCTATTTTATTAATAGCCTCTACCTTTGTGCTGAAAGTGCGTAAATCTGGAAGATAGGGAACTCCCTCGCAGAACTGCTTTAACTTATACTTCCAATGCTTTCTGTCCGCTTCTTGAGTAGCGTCAACATTCTGAGACATCCAGAACAACTTCACAGCATTCAACCAAAATCTATTGTCTTGATAAACTCCCTTAAATAAAAACTCAGGAGTTAATTCTAGTCCGGGTAACTCATCTTTTAAAAATGCTTTGTTGGCTTGATGCTGTTCTTCATTTGTGGGGTTTGGTTTCCGGCTTATCTCTTTTGCAACTTCTAAGGGAATATCAACAGCATTGGCTGTCATTGTGGCGCGATTGAGTTTAATTTCTGTCTTCTCTTCCCTCACAGAGTCACCTGCATTAGTCTTTTCTTCTGCCGCAATATCTTTAAGGTTATGCCCCTCATCAATCAATTCTTGTCTAAGTTGAACAGCTAGCTGAGATAATGCAAAGTTGCGTCTGGCTTTAAGCTTACAAAATAAATCTACGTGTGGATTATTCCAGGTTCCACCTTTACCCATCATTTTAGTTAATTGCTCTATCAGCTTAGGCAGTATATCAACATCATTATTAGATTCTGCTTGCTCTCTAGCTAAATGCAATGCTATATCAATTATTTCTGTAGTTGTCTTGTTGTATGAGAACATTTGGTTTTTGATTGCATCTGGTAAGAAGGCATTGCAATCATCGGTATTTGATGTTTTACCCCTGTCAGCACACCACACAATTCTAGGTACTGGCTGCCTAACTCGTGCTAACATCTGCCTAGCCTGCGATGGTTCTAGGTTGCCAAAAAACAAGCCAAATACATACTTGAAGTAGGGGACATCCAGAGAACATCCTACACCCAAAGACGGCGTATAAATTAGAATTTTTGGCTGATATTCTTGGATTTTTTCGTTGGGACGTTTAACAAAGTCTTTACCAGAATCGGTTTGAGTGGTTTGGGCATCAATACGAATTAAGCCATTGAAACTTGATGCCAAATAAGGGTATTTCTTGACTAGATGACTAGCCAGCGATTCGGCTTCAGATTGATTATCTAATGCCACTGCTATAGGTTCACAGTTCTGATCGCTTA
The DNA here is from genome assembly GCF_963889195.1 of Calothrix sp. FACHB-168. Classification (NCBI taxonomy): domain Bacteria; kingdom Bacillati; phylum Cyanobacteriota; class Cyanophyceae; order Nostocales; family Calotrichaceae; genus Calothrix; species Calothrix sp. FACHB-168. The sequence goes on along the minus strand of NZ_CAWPNJ010000071.1, from coordinate 11,905 downwards.
ACCAAATTTCAATGAGAGAAAGTACCACATCTCGCTTACCAGTATAGAAATCAATATCCCATTTATCGCTATCAGGTCTGATGTAATTATGCTTGACGATAAAAGGCTTGTGTCCAGGGGCGATCGCTGTTAGGTAGTCGTAAGAAATGTTAGTTAAATCGGCATCAGCCCCAATCACCAAGCCATTGTTATCAAGACATTCTCTGATTTTAGTTTCAAGGGTATAAAGAATTGTTGGGCGTCTATCCTTGCAAGTACTTGATGTTGCGACGTGACTTAGACCTAGTTCAATCTCATCAATTACTACTACTGTGTTAGACCAGTCTCGATCAAACAGCTTCGCTAAAGAATCCCAACATAAGCCAATTCCATCAGCAGTTTCTAAAAAAGTAGCCGTTTTAATTACTTCGCCTTCATAATTAAATTGTTCTGATTCAGTCAGATCGCCGTCTTCAATCCAGGTAATTTCCCATTCGATAGCTTGCGCTCGACCGAGTGCTATTCTTGCGGTAATCGAGATAAATCTAACGCCAGTTCTCTCTTGATAAACTCGCTCAACTTCTGGCTTATTGTCTCCAGTTATTGATAATTGATAAGGATGATAAACTTCCTGATAATATCCACCACAAAGCTTATCTTTAATCCGTTTGATAGTAACTGATTTACCAGCACCTTTAGGAGCTTTAATCAGCACGATTCCCTTATGAGGAATAATATCTACTAGGTTATCTGGCAGATATTTCTCATAGGGGTTGCAAACATAATCAGCTTTATAAGTGAGCGTGTGTAATTGCTTCTGAACTGCTAAAACTTTATCTTTCCAATCAGTTGGGGTTTTACCGCCTCTTGCTACATCGGCAGCTAAATTAATCTCTTCATGAAGTGCGTCAACGTCTCCTAAACCAGCTTTCACCCAATCGGCAATATCGCCGCCGTCAAGACAATCAGCCCATAGTCTAGTAGGATCAATAGCGATAAACGGTAAACCAACCTTAGCAGCAGCTGTGCGACACTTTTCTAACTTGCTGTAACCTGGCTTATCGTGATCCGGCCAGTAGACAATTCCAGCAATATCGATATCCTTGAAAAGTTGAAAATATTCAACTAGCAAGGCTTCACTCCAGCTACCACCTTGAAAAGTCGTTGTCAGGAAACCAAAAATACTTCTGGCAACATCGGCGCACTTTTCACCCTCAACACCCAAAACCCATTGACCAAAACCATGTTGGGTGATTTCGTCAAATCGGTATGGTTGCCAAGGTTTATCACCTTTGGCGTTAACTTCCTTGCCATTAGCATCCAAGTGAAAGGGAAGTGTAAGTTTGCTACCATCTGCCCTCTCAATTCTTTTTACCCATTGACTAGGCGAGTAAGGGTATTTAATCTCAATACTTTTCTTGACCTTTACTCGTACCTCTTGCTTAACGGCATAAGGCAATGTTCCCAGTTGAATATCTCCGGCGGGAATTGCGGCGGGGGAAATTACAGCTTTAGGTTTTTGGTTGTGAGTTTTGGGGGCAAAGCCTTTTTTCTCAATTCCCGCTTCTGCTAAGGCCTCATCTAGTGGGCGAATAGATTCTCTAATAACTTTGGTGGAACATTCCTCACCCCAACAATGATACTGACCGTTAGACGGGTTAATTGTTAGTGTACCCTCACACACAGGGCATATATAGCGGTTTTTCCCCTTTTTCGGGGTTAATTGGTCGATAAAGTTTCTGATATCGAACTTCTCAAGGGTGCGGTTAAACATGATGCACCCCCTCTGGCTTTGGCTTAACCGCGATCGCTATCTTCCGCAAACAATCGCCGCAGATAATCGCCACTCGCGAGCGATCGCGGCTATAAACCAAAATAAAAAGCTCATATCCACATTTCGGGCATTTATCAGGGCGGTTCATCTCGCTACCCCCATCTGCGGAATATTAGCCAGCACGAAAAGCGCTAAGTCGCCCTCAATCCCTGACTCAGCAAGTATTTCAAGGTTTGTTGTTAGTTCTCGTCGGCGGATCGCTTTAACTAGTTTTCTGTAACGCCAAGATTGACTAATTCTAGTCAGAAGCGATAGAATGGTTGTCAGATAGGTCTTTTTTGACAATAGGTGCGAGAGTATACCCACTCTCGCATTAATATTTTTGTCCATAGATACCGTCCGTTAGATTGGGTATCTCTGGGCTTTTAAGTTTTCCGAATAATGGGTAAGCTTGAGTTAATAGAATTTATTAGTTGACTTGTCTGGTTGACAAGTTTCTGGTGTGCGACTGGTAATCGCTCTTTGTGTCGAATTTCAAGCTTAATCAGCTAATTCGGTACTCAAGGCCTAGAGACTTTGTTGATCAGCATTTTTTTTCTTTGGGAGAAGGTTCGGCGATGGCCTTACGCAATGGCTTTGCCTGTGGTTTTCGCGTCGATGATTCTTTTATCGCTTCCATCTCAAAAATTAAATTTAAGCAGAGCATGATCACCTCAAAAATTTGATGATACTAGTAAACCATGAGTCTGGAGGTTTTTTGATTTCCGCTAATAAAGTCTGTAATGCTTGCTGTGACGGAATTTCAAATTATGAGAAAATCATGAAAAAGTATGAAGAAGTGTGATCGCCCCTATATGTAAAGAAGTGCGATCGCCCTTCAGTAGTGAGTAAGAAAAAAGTAAGAAACGCCCGGTGTATACAGATTGCAAAAGCTTGTGGCGCTTAGTTTTGGGATAGGTGCGACTGCTCACCCCTAGCTGCTAAGAATTTCTACTTCAATTGTTTCACCGATTAAAACCACGATTCTGTTTGTTCTTTCATCAAATCTGACCAGTTCTATATTCCTTAGTAGGTTACTAACGCGAATACACAATCGGAAAAAGGCTTTTAGTTGCTCTATTGTCGGTTCCATTGGGTGATCGCCTGTGTATTGGCTTGTTGTTGCCTCGCCGTATCAACCAGATTGGTTGTTAACAAGTGATTGATTTCTTCTAGCTCGATTTCCCATCTCATCTGGTTTTCTTGACCACCGAAAACGCTTTTTAAATACTGCTGTACATCTTTCCATCCTTTCTTTTTTACTACCTTAAGAACCGCTTTTCTGTTTGGATAGACTAATATTTTCACGCGGTTAAATGGGTCTTTTTTAAAATCTTGTTTTCGCGTGATTATGTAGTTAGCTTCATTAACGGATTTGCATCCATTATTTTTTTTAATTTCAAGTTTTAGCGGATGTCCTGGTGTGTTGTTCATTTCCCCGCCTCAATCATTTTGGCTAATGATTCATGGTCAAAGCAGTCTAAATAGCTTACCAGTTCTCGAAACTGCTGATATTTTTCTTCAGCATAGCTATCTGGTGTAAAACCAAGAACTTCGCAAAACTTTATATAGTCAGCATTCCAAGCAAAAGTATTAAGGGCAGTCGCAAAGCTTTTGACTGCCTCTAAAGTTTCAGGATTAGGTGATTCAGTCATGCAACCCCCTTGCCTTGATCAGGTGAGGGGGGTTTTTGCAGTAGTTTCCGAGCCTCCAAAGCTTCCTCAATTAAAATTGCTGCCATTTGGCTCTGAGAGCGTCTTTCTGTCCCTGCCAAATTTTTGACAGTTTCATAAACCTCATCAGGCAGCACTACGTTAACCCTTCCACTCATGGTGTTATCTGTGTTCATTCCTCTACCTCATGATACGCTTTGTGCTTTCAAAATGGTTTAACACATATTGTGTTAAATGCGTCACTAGAGCTATGATGACACAGAATGACACAGACAACACAGATATCACAGCGAATCGAATCGCAACAACTTAAACCACTATCTGAAGAATCGCATTATGACCAATCAAACGCTTTCTGTGATTGAAGTAGAAGCCACAGAAGTAACTGAGGAAACGGGTATCGAAACGGGTATCGAACCGCAAATCGAAGCTGAATCGAAGCGTGAGAGCCTGTTTGATACCTGGGTACTATCAGCTGTGGCACGGGAACTGGCCGAACTAGACAAGTCTGGATTTCAACGCTCTATCTCTGGCTTAATCGACAGCTACAAAATCCCTGTAGACCTTTTACGGCGTGGTGAGGGGAAAAATACACAGTATTCTGGCTACGCTGTGAAACTGGTCAAGGCTGTTAGAAGTGCGGATAAAACTAGCATTGAAAGCCTCTTAAAATTCTCCCCAAAGCCAACACAACAAGCTAATTGTTCTGCCCTAGCAACTGTCAATAAAAACAATCAACTGGCGCGTCAAAACGATGTCAAAACCGTTGAGAATTTTACCCAAGCCAAGCAAAACTTAAACGCTGGAATGCAGAATTGGCGTATGTTAGGCGCTTCTTTAGCTGCCAAAGTGAGCAAGGAAATCAAGGCGGGCTTTGCGGAACAATTCAACTCTGAGATGCAAGATTTAGGCGTACAAGCTCAAGATGTTTTCAACTTGGAATAGATGACCAATTTCCAAAAAACAATACTCCAGATTGAGAAAAGCCAAAAACTCTCATACCTGCTAGCAGCAATCACAATCTCACTCTCAATGCTGTTTTGGCTTGCTGATATCCAGGTTAAAAGCGATCGCCCCTCCGACCAAGAAGTAAGCGATCGCCCTTAGTCCACGCTCAAATAAGGAAATGAACTCATGAAATCATATCTCACCATTGCCTTCACAGGGTTAATCATGCTGGCTTTCACTTCTTCAGCACAGGCACAAGCAAACAACCCACACAAATTAATCATTAACCGCATAACTCGCGGTCAACGTGTTTGTAACCGCATCTACAACAACTTCCTCATTCAATCCCACAAACAATTTTTAAACAATGCTTGCAAAACATGGGGGTTAGGTCGTGCTGTGGATTTAGTAACTGGTGACCAACAAAAAATAGAACAGCCATTGTGTGAGCCAAGAGTTGACTCTTGCGGTATTCGTTCCGGTCAATAACTAACAAGAAAGAGGGGTAAAATTCCCCTCACACACTTGCCTTCGTAAAATCCCGTCCTGGAGAATTTACTCCCAAATGATAAACCAGCTTCCCGCTACCAACAGCAGAGATTTAACAACAGTTCAACGTTGTTTACTAGAGGCTGAATTGTTGCTAACAGAGGCTAATACTTTGGCTCAAAACCTCAAAAAATCTAACCCAAACTTAGATGAGTTCGCCTCCAACGTGGCGGATTCTCTGCATTATTGCACCGAAGTACTCAACAAAATTGAAGGGTGATTCATGGATGAATTATCAAACAAAATTGAGGAATTAAAAACTGATGAACACGAGTTAAGGCAGGTGCTTGACCAGCATGATTTAGACGCATCTCTAGAGCAAGAATTTAATGCAATAGATGCCCAATTCCGCAAACTCGAAATCATCTATCAATCGCTAATTAACGCTAGGAGATTCTTAAAAGATGGCTAGACTAAACAATTCCACCAAGTCCGCAGCAGAGACTGTAGCAGCCAAAATAGCAGGAGGCAACAAAACAACCACATCACAAGCTAACAACGTGGTGCAGATGCCCTCTATAGCCACTGATGTAAAGGGTAACGTTAACGTAAATGTTCCAGGTTTACGTGTGCTTGAGCCTGATTTAGTATCTAGTTCCCTGCCACACTTTCACCCAGAAAAATATTACATTACTGACCCTCTTAACCCTTCCGATAATTTGCCCCAGGCAACAGAAGCACAATATCAGCGTGGCATGGCTATCTATGAAGGCGCACAAAGAGCATTAAAAATGACTGGCGCGGCTATGGATACAGCGCGTGAGAAGTTCACAGTCATAGGTAAGCAAGCTAAAGCTTTTGGCGCTGGAATTCAAGCATCTACCGAACTTGAGAAAGTTAAGGGAAACTACCTTGATTACCTGACTCAATTAGAAGTAACTCAGCAAAAAGGCGTGAGCTTTGATGTATCTCAAGTTAAGACTTTTACTGATAGAAATATCGCTGTACATACCAAGACTGATTTATCAGAAAAATTGAAACAAGCCCAAATCAAAGCGCAAGAATCAGCCGCTAAAACCCTAGAGGCACAAGGTAAATTAAACGCTTTTAGACAACAATTGGGTGAGTATTTGCCGAAATAAACAAGGAAGGTAGACGTAAATCGTCTACCTGCTTAATAATCCATCATTTTTCAATTCAAAACTGTCACCAATATGAAAATATCATCAAAACACAAAATTGCGCTAGGAACTGGTATTTTTGGACTGTTTGCGGGAATAGCCATTACTTCTGGAGGATTTAGAAATTCTCTCGCTAAAACTATCAGCATTGCTGGCGGTGCTGCTATCCCTGCTATCTTCCTTACTCATTTGATTGTTGATACCCGCGCTCAAAGCAAAATTAATGATGCTGAGGGTTATGTAGAAGAACTGGACAGAGAACTAGAACAAGCTAATAAGCAGCTAGGGGATAGCAAGGCAAGGTTAGCTAGTTTTACCCAGGAATACGAAGGTTACAAGCGCCAATCAGAAGAATTAAACCAAGAATTAACAAGCCAGCTTAATCTAACCAAACAATGCTTAATTGCTTGTGATGCTGATAAAAATCGCGCTATTGAACTAATTACCCAACTACAAAGCAACATCAAAGTATTAGAGGCGCAAGCCAGCAAAGACCGGGAACAAATTAACTATCTGGCTTCAGAAATTGAGCAATGGGAATTAAATTTTCATTCGCTAGTCGATGCGGAGTCAGATAAAAAATTTAAAACTGCTAGGGCTAACGAGATTCAAAAAATCTTTGACGAACACGATGCCATCACCCAGGAAGCTATGGCACTGTTTCGCCAGTTGCAATCTTGGGGTGAAAAAGTGGCACATGGTCACAATAGCAAGCGCGAGATTATCCGAAGCTTGGCAACTGTCTACAACGGAAATCTAGATGAAATTCAAAAAGCCGTTGAGCAGGAGAGAGCAACCTACCTTGAGCAAATTGAATTACTCAATGAGAAAGTAGGACGCTTGCAGCAAGAGTTAGCAGGTGAATTGCTAGAACCGACTTATGGCAACTTTGGTTTTGATGTGAATGGTAAAGTTGCTAATGCGATCGCCTACGACATCTGGCAGTCTTACAAAATTCCTCTGATTGTCAACGGGTTTGAGGAGCATGAAGAATCGGTATCTGTTGGGTATGGGTTTTCAAGAACTTTAGATATCCAAAATTTTTTAAAACTGCTAGATAGAGAAAGTAAAAATATCTCTAGCAGATTAGGAATTTTTCTTCTTTATGATGTCAAGGCTGAAAAAATTTCACCGACTATAAGTTTGAAATTTAGGCGAGAACGTCCCAAGCCACTCAACGACGATGAGATTTACAAACTTGGCTTAATCCCCGCTTCCCAATTTGGCGATCGCGTATTTCTCCACACCGACCACAAAACCAAAGGTAAGCCCACGCTGAGAATTATGTCTGCCACCGGGGGTGGTAAGGGCATCGCTACTAAGAATATCGTCGCCTACTTCCTAACTTTGGATAACTGGGAAATTTGGGTAAGTGACCCATTGGACGGTAGTGAGGAAGATTACTGGCATTGTCCAAAAATTTCTACCAGTCCCAAAGAATCAGCACAAGCTTACTCGGCATTTGTAAAACTCCATAAGGATAGACAAGCCAAACGACCAGCAATGACTGACAAGTTTGTGTTGGGCATCTTTGACGAGTTTGATAAGCAGCACGATGACGATGATAAGAAATCGGCAACTGAAATCATGACCGCCATTAGGCATACAAAGCAGCGTCAAATATTAATAGGACAGTCTGGAGAAGTGGGAGAAAATCGGTGGACTTGGGATGCAATGAAAAATTGCTCACTGCTGTTTATTGAGGACGCGATCGCCACTGCTATCAAACACGATAAAGACTTGGGTTGGTCACTGGCTAAAAAGCGTGAGATTCAACGGAAGTATGAGAAGTTCGCACAGTGGGCAGCAGCTAAAAATGAATCTCAAAATCTGTCAAGCGAGAACGCTTACCGCATAGGTTTAATTATTGTAGGCGATAGATATGAATTTCTAGAAATTCCCTCAGCGCACAAAGGTATTTTGCGTAATGGGGTAGGGATTATCAGAGAATCATTAACCATCTATCCAGAAACATCTAGCAGTGATTTGTCTGCCATCAAAAATGATAGCTCGATAAATTCAAGCCAAGAAATTGAATGCCCACATTGCCACAGTGCTGAATTTACTAGAAATAAATCCGTAAAAAATCCATTGATGTATCGGTACAAATGCAAGAACTGTGAAAAAACTTTCATAGCCCCTAACAACAAAATAACCAGCAGTAATTAGTCAAAAACCGTGTCGGTTTTGTTGTCGGTTTTGTTGTCGGTTTTAGCCGACACTATGCGAACTGATGGCGGATGTGAGGGCTGAAACATTTGATAATTCGTTGTCGTATGCGACCGACATTTACCCTATAGGGGGCTAGGCGGTTTTGGCGATTGAGATTGTACAGACATAACCCAATCAGGCTTTTGAACAAGTATCTATTGTAGAATTTGTTGAAAATACATGATAATGCAGGGGCGCAAAACCTTAGCGTGAGGCAGTTTCAGGACTTACATTTCATGAGAATATAGTGCAAATATATTTTCTCTACAAACCACTGACCAACAGCAATTTCATCATCTCGATTTTTGGGAAACTGCAATGAAAGCAATCTTGAACTTGATGTTTAATTAAAGACCAGCGCCAGTTGTTAAATAACAATTTGGTCTTTTGGTTAAATCTATTCCCAAAATATGTCGGCAGATATTGGTAATATTAGTGGAGTATTTTTTCAAATTAAACATAGTAATGTAGAGGCTACAAAGCTTACTCTCAAAGAGTTTGAGGAGTTGCTTGTTGTGGGAATATATTTAGATTTTCTTCTCAACCAACCAGTGAAATAAGGAACGCACCACTCTACGAGTATGTTATCTAGTCTAAGCTAGAAGACTTCCGCTACATTGCAGCGCAATTAGCGGGAGAGGAGGTCAATCAAATCATGCTAGGGAATCTAAGAGCGCAAAAGCTTACCCACAGGGAGTTTGAGGAGTTGCTTTTGTAAAAAAGTATCTCGATTTTCTGCTCACAAAACACCAGTCATATAGCTCAAGATTAGAGAAAGAACGGATGGAGCAGTAGAAGTCTGGTAAAAGTTTTCAGCCGCCTAACTTTCCCAAGGTTGGGAATGCTAGGAATGGTGGCAGAACTCCCATCCCACTCCTGGGGTGAGGATTACTACAAAAATGCAGTATTTTTTTGCATTATATATCTGGGTGGGGAGCAACCAGGCATCACCGTGCCAAAACGGGTTGCAAGGCGATTTTGAAACCACATTCTCTGCAAAATTTAGATGCGTTCGCCCTAAGCAATTAGCTGTTTTAAAGCTACCTCACATTCTTGATGAATCCAGAAGACTCGATTAACTCCCTGAATTTTTAGCCATCGTGTTATAGCATTTAAAGTTTTGCTGTTAATCAGCCTCTCAAGGAATTCCAAAAAGATGGCAAGCATAGATGCAATTATTCTCAATAATAAAATAATCAGTCTTCTTAACAGATTTGAATTTTGCCTTGAGAACAATCCTCTATCATCCTCAATTACGAGTGGTTTGGTTCGCCAGACTTTCAATAACTGCTTTACTTGCTTGCGATCGCCTTGAGCGGTTTGATACGCAATCAGAGTTCTATACTCCATTGGTTCGAGAGGATAAAAATCACGCCCTCTTTTCGGGTAAAGGACGGGTATGTTTTCGTGATTCGGATGCTCTCCGTAAACTCTTCCATTAACTTGCCACTCAGTTTCAATTTTAATGCGAGGGTGATTCTTGATATTGATACTACTTATAAATGTACTTAAGGCAGCAACTACACTTGAGGCAACTGGTATTGATATGATGATTTCAGTAATATTGCTAAGAGAATTTTGATGAAATAGGAATGCAAGCAACGTTGCTAAATACGTTAACAATACTGAAAAAAAAGTGACCCAAAAAGTCGTCCTCAAAACTCTAACTCTAGTAATTCCCACTAGAAAACAGACTTGTTTTATAGCCAAAGTTAATATGAAAACTATAAGACAAAAAGCCATTAAACTTTGGGAGAAATTCAAAACATACAATATTAAAAACCTAATTAATACATTGCTACCTAAACCAACTGCTACTGGGACTCCTCCAAAGAGAGCGACAACAACGCTTGAGACCGTGGATAATATCAAGGCTAGGCTGAGAGCAATGCGAAGAGTTAACGAGGTAAGATTTCTTGTATCAAGGTAAAGTAAATCTTTGCACTTTGCCACACCTGTACGAATTAGCTTTATATCTTCGTCCAGTTCTGCCTCTTGTCTGGGAGCCATGACTGTATTTGTGAGCCGTACATAATCAAGTTTTAAGCCCGATTGAAAGATGCCATCTTTTTTATAAGCATAGAAATGGCGAAGATTAGGTTTTCTATGGTTTGAGCTACCGAATCCTTTTGTCATGACTTCTAACTCTCTAACCGATGAACTCAAAGGCTGATTTCCTTGATTGAAAAATTATAATCGACTTGAGATCCTTAGAAACTGTTTGCTCCGGTCATGATTCAGGTTTTAGTGATTAGCTCAAAAAGCAATTCATCTCACATTTCACCCGTTCACGAAGTGTTCCCGAAGGGTAGGGGAGTGTGAGATGAATTGCGAGTGAGTTGACGACAGCCGCGCAACTTGGATTCCCACCATTCCCAACAAAGGGAAACTTAATTCTCTTTTGCAGAAATATCGCTACAATCCGCTCCACTTTTTTCTGTGCATAGTCCTGATTACTTCGCCTCCCCAATCAAAGTAAATGCCGCCCAGTTGCTTGGGTTAGGATGCTGTTTCATGGTAACCAACATCGCTAGACGCAATGCCTGTGCTTTATCTGGATTCTTCTGTAACTGACGGTAAAATTCCCCCATCAATAATGCCGAAGGACTATCGGGAATTGACCACAACGTTACGACGACGCTGGGCGCACCCGCAGAAATTAATGCACGCGATAACCCAATTACACCATCGCCTGTGAGCTTTCCTTGCCCAGTATCGCAAGCACTTAAAACAACTAATTCGGCGTTAATTTTTAAATCTAAAATTTCATTGGCAGTTAGTAAGCCGTTATCTTTACCATCCGGGGCGAGAGCGACAGCACCGGGGACACCCAAACCTTTAAAATCATCAAGTAAGCCGTGGGTAGCTAGATGAATAAATCTCGCTTGGGGTAATTTTTGAATAAATGCGGCTTTGGTTGCTTCTTTTCCTGTGATGGCTTTGGTATTAAAAAGTTGGGCGATTTGTTTGGCTTCGGTCTCCGCACCTGGTAACGGAGTTAATTGTTGTGGTGCTTCGCCAATTTTGGGGGCAACACTGGGCATGATAGGATTGCCCATGACTAAGGCTTGATTACCTTTAACTTGTTGTCTTTGTTTGCGCGTTAAATCTAAAACCTGAATTGACGGGGCAGTGAGGATTGTGTGTTTTTCTATTAAATATTTACCTTGCTCATCTTGTAACGTGGCGAAGGGAACGAGGAATAAAGATGATTGCGGGATAAATGTTACTCGCTCATCAGGGTTTTTGGGAAGAAGGTCGGCGATGGGATTAATGAGTAATTCGTGCAGCTTTTGAAAGCGTTGTTTTACTTTAGCTGGATTGGGGTTGTGAGTAACTTGAATTCCCCGACCTCTCACACCGATTGACTCGCGGCTTTGGGTGACTAATTCATCTAAAGTTGTATTCTCTTTTTGCCATAAAGGTTTGAGGTCAGCTTTGCGGAAGGTAACTTCACCATTCGGTTTGACTACCCAAATGTAGAGTTCGGATTCTTTGGTTTCTCCTTTCCCCTGGATTTTGAAGTCATTATAAATAATTGAATATTCAACCAGTATTGTCTTTTGTTGTTTGGCGATTTGTTGCAGTAGGGATAATGTAGGTTTATCAAC
>NZ_CAWPNJ010000070.1:0-32996 GCF_963889195.1 Calothrix sp. FACHB-168 | reverse complement strand
ATTGATTCTCAAGGTCGTGTAGTTAACACCTGGGCTGACATCATCAACCGCGCTAACTTGGGTATGGAAGTCATGCACGAGCGTAACGCTCACAACTTCCCTCTAGACTTGGCTGCTGGTGAAGTTGCTCCTGTTGCTCTGACTGCTCCTGCTATCAATGGCTAATTGTCTGAGATAACAATAGCTTCTCTGTGAATTGAAAAGCGCTCTCCCGGTTGGGAGGGCGCTTTTTTATTGTTTATTAGTCAGGACTTACGCAACGGTAAGGTCAAAATGTAGAAGAGGACGCAGAGTTCACAGAGAGAAGTTCTGAGCGCCGGAAGCCGAAGCTCAGAACTTCGGTGGAAATAAGAGTTTGAGAGATTTTGTGCCTAAGTCCTATTATTGGAAATGGATTAGCGGGGAAATGCGAATAAAAATTATTAACTGTCTTTAGCAAGAATCAAATTCAGTACATTTAACTCATTAGAAGTTAAGAGATAGTTTCCTGTAAAAATTTTTTTTCTCATCTCATCTAGGCTATAACTTCTAAAAAGAACAAAAGGGAAATCCTTATATTTATGACCAATAGGGAGTATGTTAGCTACAGGATAAACTGACTGAATATAAGTAGCTAAAATATCTCTAAATCTTTGGTCTTCTGGTTCTTCTGAATTACTATTAAAATATTCACTTAAGGCTTCATGACTAATAAATGTAAATAATGGTAATGCGTAATATTGATCAAAATGATGACTTTGCTGCTCGAATATTTGTGTTTTATTAGGTTTTTCATTTAGTAAAGTTACTAAGTTGATAGCCTCCCTAATAGCAGAGCGCAGATTTTCTGGAAATTTATGACTCCGGCTAATGTCGTACATCTTGTTCAGTAATTCACCATTTTCATAAGAAATAAGTTCCTGACCAAGACGGATTTTATAGTTTTCTTCTAAAGTTTTATCTATAACAGGAACGACTAAAACACTTCCATTAATGTAACCTGGTTCAACAACTTCAAAATCTAATAAACTATCAAAACTGTTGTTTACTAATTTCAAAAATTTGTCTGTTAATGAAGTTCGTAATTCAAGATAAGAAATAATTGTTGATTGATTAGATTGTTTTGGATTTAAAATAATCTCGGATGAACTCAAGAGTTGTTTGAGGCTTACATAAACTTCCTGTAAAATCTGCTCGTTACGGCGTCTGTCATATTCTTTTCTTAATTGTTTAAGCAAGCTATCCATCTTACTACTAAATGTCTGTCCTGCTGCAAATATAGACTTTCCTCCTATCGGAATCATTATGTAATTGTCCGAACCTATTTGTCCATATCCCTTAATGCGGGTCATTATAGAGGTTTTTAAAATGAGTAATATATTTAAAAGACTTAGCTTTCCTTCCTGCAAAGAAAGCTCAGAATCATTGCTATAGTATATTGTTTCTTCAGAAATATAAAAAATTAATTCTTTGTCCTCGCCATCTAATGATTTATCACCACGACCTCTGTAAATAACCTGAATAATCTCCATCAGGTTTTTTTCAATCTCAAAACGAGGAATGTCAACTAAAATGTGCTTAGTTTTAGGAAATGATAGTCCTCGACTAGCAGAAGCTGTCATGAAGACAACTTTGACATTATTTTTATATTGGTTGATTTCTTTCTTCTCTTGTTCAGAAAGATTCGCATGAATTTCTAGATAATCTTTATGATACTGGAAGTCTTGACGAATCTCCTTTATCTTATCAATCAAGTCAGCTAATCTTGTCTTATCTTGTATATATACAATTATTTGTCCAGTGGTTGGTTTATTCAAAAAATTATTGATATCTTCTACAATTTCAGTTTGTACACGAGATCCTAAATTTTTATTGCGAACTTTAAAAGCTTCCTTATTAAATTTCAAAGATTCAATAAATATTTTATAAGTTATGCCTAAACTCTTAGCTGGGTAAGAGTTAGCATTAATTACAATCGCTTTTAAAGTATTAAATTTAAACTCCTTAATAGACAAAGGTAATGTCTCATCTAAGACCTTTCTAAAAAAGATTTTATTCGGTTCAGCAGATGTTTCTGATAAATGCTGCTGGATCACATCTGAATCAACAATAGAAGCATCTGCTACGATAACTTTAGTATTAAATCCATGTAGAGAATCAGTTAAACCATAGTTTCGTAAAATTCTACTAATACCATTTAAGAATTCAACTCCACTATCTTCTCCTGTAATCTCGTCTATCATGAAAAATAGATTTTTTATTCTCTGAGATAAGAGTTTTATTTTGTGAGAATTAACTTTACCTTCTCTCTCGTTATAGTAATCTTTAAAAATTTTTTCAAAGTGATAAAGTGTATCTTTACCTCCTTGAGTCTTCTTTAAAGATTGGATGGAAACTGTTGCTACTATATGATTAGATACTCCTCTGTTAACAATTGTGTAGATTGCTTCACAAATAGTATCTAAAACACCTCGATTATTTTGTCCAATATCTTGAATTTGGTCTTCTGCTATTCTTCTGAAGCTGTTAGTTAATTCATAGTCATCAAGTTCATTTTTTTGATTAATGAAATTAACTGTCTGTTCTATAAAATTTTCGTGTCGTAAGTTTGAGAGATAATTTACTGTACATTTTCCACCATTATTTTTAATCAGATCGGCATTTGTATTAATAGTAAATATTTTGTCATTAGCTAAGCTAGTAGCTTAGTTTGTTCATTGATGAATTTCTCAACAATGTCTAAGTTGACTTGTTTTCTAGGACTGACATAAAAAAATAAAAAACCTTCATCTAGACAATCTTGGCTTTTAAGAAAGTCTGCGATCGCAGTAGTCTTACCTATCCCAGGATTACCTGTCAAAAAAATATAAGTAGCATCAGAATTAAGTACCTTTGTAATTAATTGTGCATGAGCATTTCGCAACTCAGATTTTAATTCAATGTCCAAACTTATAGCTAAATCATCTGGTATTGTATCTACAGAATTAAAAAAACCTTCTAATTTTTCTTTATGGGTTATAGGCGTTATACCATCTTTAGAAACGTTGATAATTTGTTTCACAAAGTCACTACCGTTATGAAAACTCCTAGCTGCGTTACGCTTGATCAAATTTAAAACCTGTTGTCGCGCGTCTTTAATATCTTTATCACTATAGTTATGCTTATAAATATGTGAACAACTTGCTAAGACATTTAAATTCTCACTGCCAACAGACATTGTACTGATAGCGCGATCGCTAAATCCAACCACATTAAAAATTACTGAATTTTCATCTTGTATAAGGTATTGTTCACCTAAAAATTTATAAAAACTGTAGGCATAGCTAGCTGCTTGGATTAATTTTATACTTTCTTTATCGTGACGCTTAAATGCTGTAAAATAATGTGACAAATCAGAGGAAAAATTAACCCCTGAACTCTTAGTATCTAAACCCAAATTAGCAAAAACACTTTTTGACTTTAAATAGCTAATTTCACTTAGTAATAAATTTCGTAATACTTCAATACTATTCACATCTACTAAATCTCTAATTGATTTAATAGAAAATACAGATAGATCTACACATAAAATCTTCAGTTGCTTGCCACACTGAAGTAAAATTAAGGTATCTGCATTCAAAAATTCGCCTTTTTCGGCGTATTTACCAATGTCAAATGCTGAGTTACTAAACTGTGATAAAACCTCTTTAAAAACCTGGTTTGGTCGTTTTGGATAAGTTCCTATACTGTTATCATTTGAAAAATAGCATTGATAGTAAAGAATCTCTAAACGTCTTAGTTGACTTTTGCTCCATCCTGTTGATTTAATATACTCACTTAAAAAGTTTAGTCCAGCTAGGAAACCTTTTTGTAAAAAAAAGGTACTCCATTTAGCAACAATTTGTCGATGCTGTTCGCTAATAACTTTTTCTTTATCAGCAAGTCGTCTGAGCATTTTGGAAAAACTGAGATTTTGTAAGTCTTGGCGATACAAATCTCCAAATTTGTGCCTTATTTGATTCTGTTGTATATATGCAAGTATACCAACATTAAAACCAACCTCAAATAGTCTTCCTAAATCTTGACCTAAATTTTCTTGTGTCATGCTTATTTACTATCTGATTGTACGTTTAAAGCTTTTCTAACTTGGGTCAAAAATGCAACCATGTTAAAATTTACTTTGCCTGTCATGTGATTGAATATAGATAAGGCTCCTACCGAATCATTGCCAATTAAATTCTGGTATGGATCGAGTTTTAAACTGATATTTCTATCTTTTCTAGGAGCAGCTTCATACTGAGAAAAATGCCAAAGAGTCAAATAATGTAATAAGTCATTTTTTAATTCACTGTTAGCAATTAACCCTGTATATATATCGGTATCATCGAGAATATCTTTATAAATATTTAATAGCGTAGCGTAAGATATTACACCATTGTAATACTGATCGTTTCCTGGAACAGTAATTCCATTAAATAGGTTGAAAAAGACGACAGCTTTTTTACTAGGATCTTCGACTAAACTTGTCAGTTCTGAGGTATCTTGTATATACAAAGAACTAGACTTTAAATCTCTTAGCTTGACAACATAATATTGGTCAAAAAATACTGGATATATTTTGATATCATCTCGATTTCCCTTTAAAGAATTTATTAAAGGTTTAGACATAAAAAAGAGTTGATCGTCATCTTCACTCCTAGTCATATTTAAGGTATTAGTATAAGGAGACTTAGCAATATACAGAAAGTGTCTGTATCCTTTCTGATAAAGATTATTTACTTCATCTATCAAAACTGTTGGGTCGTTATACATATTTTGGCTAGAATAATTATCAGAAAAAGTTTTGAATTTATATAATCGAATAGTCCCATCTAATTGACGATCGATACCCACAACTTCTCCTAGCAAATTAGAAATTTTATAGTCATCACCTCGCACGCGATCGCTTTCTCGGCTAGATACTACAATAATTGCTAACTTTTCAAGCTGAGGAGATTGCAAATTATCATTTAATTTAAATCTTTTAGGTAGTACAGAATACAGAGAGCTTAAGCCATTGCGAATTTTGAATTTATTTATACTCTTAATGCAAAATCCTTGGGAATTAGAGCGATGATCCTCATTCAGAAGATGAGATATCCCTACAAATAAAGATTTCATAAACTCTTCTTCTGGGGCGGTGTCTTGCTTGTCAGTCAGATGTAATCTAACTATTGGGACAAATAATTTACGTGGCGAATAGTCGAGTAATATTTTGAGACAAGTATAAGCAAGGAGCGAAAAAGTAACCCTGTAAATAAAAGCTTTTGGAGAATCTAGATTGTGAAAAACTTGCTCTCGCAGGCGTTGGTAATTATAGGTAAATTTAAAAAAACTTTGCTTTTTAAACTTGTTATCAGAAGTCTTTTGTTTAAAATTATTATCAGAAATTCTTTGACAATTTTCTTCTTGAGGTACTAAAAGTACAGGGATAGTATAGATATTTCTGATATCATACTCCATACTGAAGCTTTGGCTATCTTCAGTAGAGAAGTATTGAATGTCACTAATATTAATACTTGCAGGTAAAGTACATAAGGCAGTTGTATCAACACTAGAATTATCAACAGATATATACTTGAGAGACTGTTTCAGATTTGTTTGCAATACTGGCTTAAATAAAGTCTGACGGTTACGGATAGTATTAATATCTCTTTCTAAAATTCCTTGTTTAACACTAATATGTATAGGGTAAGTTCTTGGCTGAAAAGATTCTTTTTTGAGAAGAGTTTGGAGTAGATCCTTAAGTTTTTTTATTTTTCCATGAGCTTTATATTTTTCTAACCCTCTTTTGATATTTTTCAATACTGTTTGTTTTTTAATATCATCAGATCCCTGAAATATAGGCAGAACTTTTTTTTCAAAGCTATCAATTGGATCGTATTCTAAATCTGGTAGATTATTTTCCTCAGATGAAGGCTGTTTACTCGCAAACACAAAGAAATATAAAAATGCTATTTTAAAAATCTTTTCTATAAAAAACTTACTTCTAAATGTATCTTCAAGCTCTTTCTTATGTTCAGGATTATCTGAATCTAGTAAATTAAGATAATATTCAAAAACTGAAATACCACCTTGTGACTGTACTTTACCATCAAACTTGATTTTTAGCCCAAATATAAACTGCTGTTTTCCTTGGTTCTCATCTGTCGTTTCTCCCAAATAACCCACAACTAAGGGAATAATAGGAAGCATATCTAAAGCATCTGCACGAGAAAACATCTCTCGATAGTTAAATGACCTACCTGCATAATTAACTTCATAATGTCCATCTTCTTTTTGAGGATCGTTGATATACTCTTCTATTAATCTAAGTCGGCGAATTAGGTCTTCAAGATAAATAGCATTTTGATTTTTACCACAGTTTTCTTTGAGGAACTCTAAATATTTAATTTTGGCTTCTTTCTGAAGTTTACCTAAAGCTTCTGTATCCATCAATTTTTGAATATGATAAAAATCTGATTTGGAGTTGCTAGCTAAATCATCAAGAATGTCGCTCAGTTCTTCACGGTTGCTATCAATCTCAGAAGCAAATTCAATATTAATGAAATTTTGTAAGCTCGATTTTAATTCTGAAGTAAAAAAACGAGTATTTTCAACAGTTATTGTGAGTTTGTGAAATTTTAATAATGGAATACTAGCAATCTTAGATTTTTGTATACTTAATCTTTGCTTTTGTAAACCTGGATATGGCTGCTTAAAGGGATAATTAAAATTTAAGTAGTTATCTATTTCGCCTGTAAAACTAGACAAGGATGTTGATAAGTCTGCAATATACTGTTTTGGAGTTATATCTGGGCTGATTTGAGTAATAGCAGATTCTAAAGCATCTTTTAGCTGATTTCGTATCTGTTGAACTAAGTTATTAAAAGAGTCTCGTGAAGCTTTGCTAAAGTTAATGCTGGCTGATTTAGCGCTACTAGAAGAACCTCCTAAAGGATTCTCAATTTGTAAAGATGCTACCTGAAAAGCTATTTCATCAATATCAATTAGAAGGCGGTTAGTGTCATTAACTATACTAAACGGATTTTGAGACTGTTGATTTTGCAGTACTGTTAAAATCTTTGTTAGTAAATCACTGTAGTCTAAGCTGACTAACCCATTACCACTATCGTCTAAAATATTCAATTTGGTTACTCCTCGTTGTGTTGAACGGGCATTAAAAGAGATTATTTATTGTCAATCTTAACTTTATATTGGCATTTAATAAATAAACCGCCAAGTACGCCAAGTACGCCAAGAAACAAAGAGGTAATCATTTAGTGAAAGTTTATAGAGAATCGGTATTAATAAGTTTCCATAATCATTAGGCTTCATATTCTGTTACAAATTTCCTGGAATTATGGTGCTTCCTACTTGGTTTAAATCAGCTATCGCTTCAGGACTAATTTTAAATATCACTGTTTTGGCTCATATCAACTAAGTTTATCTTTATACGATCGCCTGCCAAACCCCACTAAACTAGAAAGTAAGATGCTGGGACAAGTCGATGGAAGCTACAACAACCCCTTTACCTTCTATACTCAAATTAAAAATCGAGTTGACTGACGAGCAGTTTTTCCAGATATGTCAGAAAAACCGCGATTATCGATTTGAGCGCTCAGGATCAGGGGAATTATTGATTATGGCACCATCAGGCAGCGATACAGGCAGGCGCAATGTTAAAATCACTACTCAACTTGATATTTGGAACGAGCAAAATCATTTAGGTGAAGTATTTGGCCCCTCTGCTGGCTTTAAACTACCTAATGGTGCAGAACGTTCTCCAGATGCTTCTTGGGTAAAAGCTGAACCCTGGAATGCGTTAACCCCAGAACAACAAGCAAAATTTGCGCCGATTTGTCCTGATTTTGTTGTAGAGTTACGTTCCCCTAGCGATTCTTTAAAAGATTTGCAGGAGAAAATGCAAGAATATATTGAAAATGGCGCTCGCTTAGGTTGGTTAATTGATCGCAAAAATCAGCGCGTAGAAATTTATCGTCCAGGAAAAGATGTAGAAATATTAGATAATCCGGTAAGTTTATCTGGTGAAGATGTTTTACCTGGATTTGTATTAAATTTACAGCAGATTATGTAATTTTAAAATTTTTTAAATTAATTTTAGGATTGATGAGTTTGTTTCACCAATTCATCTAATTCTTGCTGCATTTGGTTTACAACTAACTCATAACATGCATTGACATAGTTGCGATCGCTCGCCGCTTCTCTACCGTAATGTTCAAATTTAATCGGCGGACATATTCTTGTATGTATAGTCACAGGGAAAGGGATGTTTGGCAATGGGCCGATAGATAATCCCCAAGGTAACCCAAGGTAAATTGGAAATACTACAGGATCAACCCCAAGTAACCAAGGCATCCCTAATTTGTGGAGTTGCTGCAAAATGTTATAACAATCAGTCAGCACAATTAGGGTATCGTGGGCACCAGAGGATATTACTGGTACGATTGGAACTTGTTCTCGCAGCGCTAGCTTAATAAATCCTTGTCGTCCAGCAAAGTATATTTTGTTGCGTAAACTATATGGACGAAAAACATCTTCTGCACCGCCAGGATATACCAGCACGCTAGCACCACTACGCAAAGCCGCATAAGCCATTTTTGGATGAGCTATAATCGCTCCCCCCTTGGCTGCTAATTCTGCTATTGGTGGCGTTACCTCCCAGACAGTGGGATGCATTAAACCGTAGACTGGTTGCTCTACACCAAATCTTCGGAACCAGTCATACATCATCATCAACATATCCGGCGCTGCTAGTCCCCCATTGTGGGAACCAACAAATAAAACTTTTTCTTGGGGTGATACATGCTCCCAACCACTAGTTTGCACGCGGAAATAATGGTCATAAAACCACCCAAGTATGGGCATGATTGATTCGATGAATCTCGGATCTCGCCGATCCAAAGACCAACCAAGTTTTGTATCGAGATGATGTTGTGTTTCTGACATTCACGAATCTTAACAGGAACAGGAAAGCTCAGACAATGATTCCTGTAGAGATTTCTAGACAATTGCGGAAATTTCAGTAGATTTACGCATTTGCAAAATTTCTTGAGCTGCGCGATCGCATACTCCTACTTCTCCTAAACATTGGCGCATTTCTTGATAATCTTGGAAAATTTGCTGTTTTTTCTGGTGATTCAGCAATAATTCCATCGCCGCTTGGGTAATATTTTCGGCTGTGGCTGCTTCTTGTAATAACTCTGGGACAATTTCCCGCATCACTAGTAAATTTACTGGTGATGCAAAGGGAATGGAACCTTTGAGAATTTTCCGCGCAATCCAAGCGGTAATCGGATTCAAGCGATAGACAACCACTTGCGGCACATTTAACAAAGCCAATTCTAAGTTAACCGTACCTGATTTAGTAATCGCGAAATCAGCAGCCGCAAAAACTTCTTTTTGTTGTCCAGATAAAACGGTAGCTCGTAAACCGTAATGCGCAATAGCTGTTTCAATTGGCTGTCTAAAATCCTCTAAAGATAGGGGAATCCAGAAATGTACCTCTGGTAATTTAGCTTGTATCGTTTGTGCAGCTTGAAAAATTATCGGTAAGAGATATTTTAATTCTTGCTGTCGAGAAGCAGGTAACAAAGTAACTGCGATCGCCTCATCTGTAATTCCCAATTTAGCGCGGGCTTCCTGGCGGCTGGGGGCGCTTTGCATCCGGTCAACTAGAGGATGCCCTACCCAGGTGACATCAGCCCCTGAGGAGCGATAATAACGGGCTTCTTGGGGAAAGATAGCTAAGAGTTTCTGAGTAAAGCCGACGATACGGTGAGTATTGCGCAAACTTATCGACCATACCCACTCTTGGGGTGCGATGTAATAAACTACTGGCACATCGGGCAAATTTTGCTGCATATAAGTGCCAATACCCAAATTCGGACTCATATAGTCAATCAACAATACCAAATCTGGGGGATGTTGTTTGAGAAATGCGATCGCTTTGCGTTGTACTAGAAGAGTTGGGATTAAATAAGGCAGGGCTTCTAAAATTCCCATTGAGCCGATGTGACTCGTATCGCCGAGAATAGTTGCGCCAGCTGCGGCCATTTTTTCGCCACCCAGCGCCACAATCTCCAATTCTAAGCCAGCAGCCACAGCTTGACGCTTGAGCGCCGTAATTATTAAAGCACCTTGCAAATCACCAGATACTTCGCCAGTGCTGATAAATATCCGCATTGATTAATTGGGGAGAAGTAAGAAATATTTTTTTATCTCACGCAGAGGCGCAGAGGCGCAGAGAAGAAGACATGAGAGTTTTATGCAAAATCTCTCTTCAAATCTTTTCCTTTGTGTACTTCGCGCCTTTGCGGTTCGTTTTTCTGAGTTTGAGTTGAGAATTGAGTCCACAACTCAAACTTCTGTTTCCACTTACGACTCATCACCACCAGAGCTGATTTTACCCTTACCAGGAATTAAACCTCGTCTTCCCGGCATTTTAGAAAGTAGTAAAAAGCGCCGCAGGTGTTGTAACTGTTCGGTATCGCCTAAAATTTCTAACTGTTCCAACGCCTCTTTAAAGCTTAAGTTAGAGCGATAAATAATCCGAAAGGCTTTTTTCAACATTTGGATCTCATTTGCATCCATCCCAGAGCGTTTTAACCCCACTAAATTGAGGGTGCGGACTCTAGCAGGATTACCTTCCACAAGCATATATGGCGGTACATCGCGGTCAATACGTGCCATCCCGCCAATCATGGAATGTCTGCCAATCCGGACAAATTGGTGAACTCCTAAAACCCCACCTAATCTAGCTTTGGATTCGATGTAGACATGACCTGCTAAGGCCACTGAGTTGGGGATAATTACATGGTCTTCAATGATGCAGTTATGAGCTACATGGACATAAGCCATCAGTAGGTTACCGTTACCGATGATGGTTGCTTCTCCCGCACCAGTAGCGCGGTTAATGGTAACATATTCACGAATTTGGTTATTGTCACCAATTTTGACCCAGGTAGGCTCTCCTACATATTTGAGATCCTGGGGTTCCATGCCAATAGTTGCACCAGGGAAAATCTGATTTCTTGCCCCAATTTCACAAGGCCCTTCTAGCACTACGTGAGCGCCAATTATGGTTTCCGGGCCGACTTTAACATGCGCTCCAATCACAGCATAGGCACCGACTTGCACTGATGGGTGGAGTTCCGAGTTAGGATGAATTACAGCAGTTGGGTGAATAAGCGTCTTCAAGGGTGAATCTCCAGAACTGTCTTAAAAGCCTGCGCCTTTAGAGGTTGCAAAAGCAGCGCGATGCTGGGGTGAACCCCATTGTCGTGACTACCATCCCCATTCAGGCAACGGGCATTGCGGAACGTTGAAATACTTAGGTACTGAAAAACTAGGTCTTCAGCGACCGAAGTGTCGGGCAAAGCAAGTTAGGTGTGAGGGCGAAGAAATTTAAGAAATTATAAATTGCTATTGTGGCATGTTTATTTTACTGTTATCCTTTTTCAGGTCTCAGTAAAGGCACTTCACGGCTGTGCCCTTACCACAAGAGTTAGGTTTTTAGTTTACTAGAGAAAACATCAATTCGCCTTCAGCAGCTAACTGACCATCTACTTCAGCACGACCTTGCATTTTACCGAAACGACGCTGTTTAACCCACAACAGTTCCACGGTCATGATTAGCTGATCGCCGGGGACTACTTGGCGACGAAAGCGAACTTTATCGATACCAGCAAAGACAAACAGTCCATCGGTGTCATAACCTGGTAGTTGTCTTAAAACTACACCGCCTACTTGTGCCATTGCTTCCACAATTAACACTCCCGGCATTAAAGGTCTTCCGGGGAAATGACCTTGAAAGTGGGGTTCATTGATGGTGACGTTTTTTACACCAACTGCTGATTTGCCGGGAACATAGTCAATAATTTTGTCTACCAGTAAAAACGGGTAGCGGTGAGGTAAGAGGTTTTGAATTTCTTCGCTAGTGAAGGTTGTTTTTACCTCTGGTGTATTTTCAGCTTCAACGATAGAAGCAGTGGCGATCGCATCGGTGGAATTGGCTTCTGTAAGGGTTGTCATGGGCTGTGCGTTTGTTTTAGAATCTGGAATCGAGTCAGCGAAGGAGTCCAAGATTTTAGATTTTGGATTTATTGAGCAATCTAAAGCCCCAAATCTAAAATTCTTTGTGCCAGTTGAATATGTAAATTGTGGCTGGCTTTGTACGCTAAGAAGTGAGCCGAGGGAATATTTCCCACTAAACTCAAATCTCCTACTAAATCCAAGATTTTATGACGTACTGGTTCATTTGCAAATCTTAATGGTGGATTTAACCACCCATCGGGACCGCAAACAAGGGCATTTTCTAAGCTACCACCCTTAATTAAGCCAGATTTTTGCAAATATTCTAGTTGATGCAGTAAACCAAAGGTACGCGCCGGAGCAATTTCTGCCGCAAAGCTAGCAGTAGATAGCAACCAACTGTGCCATTGATTACCTATTGCCGGTAAGTCAAAGTCAATCCCGTAGCTAAAGCGCGTTTCCGGTGCGGGGATAGCTGCAACAAAGGTATCGCCCTCATAAATCCAAATTGGCTCTTGAATGACTGGGGATAATTGACTGTCATTTGTGGGTTGTGACAGCAAGCCAACTGCAGCGATACTTTCTGCCCAGATTCGTGCCGAACCATCTAGCAAGGGTAATTCCGCGCCATCGATTTCAATTCGGGCATTATCCACACCCATACCTACCAGCGCCGCCAATAAATGCTCTACAGTACGAACGCTGACTTCACCTTTACCCAACTGGGTAGAGAGAACTGTTTGACTCACTGCTGCAACTTGGGCGGGAATAATTGGCGCATCTGGTAAATCCACGCGCACAAAGTAGCGCCCGCTACCCAATTCGGCTGGTAGTATCCGTACATGGGTATTCACACCGCTATGCAGCCCCACCCCGGTTTGCGCGATAGATGCTGCTACTGTGTGTTGTTGCATAAGCAAAAAGTCACTTTTTTGCGGTTGGTATTGTTCATGTTCAGATTTATCAAACCTGCGAACTGCACCTGAAAATATTATCTTTCCTGGTTAGGGGGCAAGAGTCAAGGGGCGGGGGATGAGGAGGACAAGGAGGGATGGGGGCGATGGGGGCGATGGGGGCGATGAGGATAAATAATTAATGACAAACCCCAAATACTAAACACCCAATTACTCATTAACCAATGCCCCATGCCCCATGCCCCATGCCCAATTAAAACCTTTCCCCAATGCCAAAGTTAATGCGGCTATCGCCATCGTCGCTAATACCGTAGTCAATCCGAATTGGCCCTAGTGGTGATTGTACGCGGACGCCTAGACCATAGCCGTAGCCGGTACCGTTTTTGTTGAGTAGTTCGGCAGCTCTGGTGCTAGTGCCTAAATCGCTGCCGAAGTCGAAAAATAATGCACCACTTACTACGGAAAATACGGGGAAGCGATACTCAACAGAGGCTTGCACATAACTGCGGGAACTGGTTAATGTACCGTCTTCATAACCACGCACAGAGTTACTACCACCAAGGGTAAAGGCTTCATAGGGTGGTAAGTCGCCTAAAACTGTACCTCCCTGCAAGTTGAAGGCGAGAGTTTGGGGGCCTTTACCAATGCTAATCAGCCTGACGGGAACATATTGACTATAACTACCACGCAAGCGAGTGAGGAAGATATTTCCTTGGCCTATGGGTACTGACTGATCTACGCCGAATCGGAGATAGGAACCGCTAGTTGGTTGTAAGGGGTTATTGCGGCGATCGCGTTGTGCGCCTAATTGGAATAACAGCAAATCGTCGTCGCCTGAACCAGATTGAGTCAGGGGAATTAATTCTGTCGGCTGTCCATCCCGATAAATGGTACCTTGGTTTCTGCTATTGCCATCAGCATCTTTGGTGGAAACCCGTTGATATTGAAACCCAGCGGAAGCTGTCCATTCGGAATTGGCGTAAGGATTAGCCGAAAGCGGACGGGTAAAGGTTAAACCACCACCTAAACGAACCACACGCGGGCGATCGCCTTCGGTGTCACCAGGGTTAAAAGTTTCAATATTGTTATCTTTGCCGTCAAAAATCAAGGAAATTGAACGGCGACGGAAAATATTCGCTGTATAAGAAGTCCGGTAGGGATCGCCACCTATCCAAGGATCTGTAAAGCGCAAGTCAAATAATAGTTCTCGTTCGCCTACTTGTAATTCTGCGCCTAGTCTTTGGTTTCTACCATTGAGGTTTTGTTGCTGATAGCTAATAGTACCGAATAATCCGCTAGCAGAACTGATACCCGCACCAGCCGCAATAGAACCACTGTTGCGTTCTGCTACATTCACTACCACATCTACCTTGCTGGGGTCGCTACCAGGGTCGAGGGAAACGTTAACATCTTCAAAGATTCCCAACCCAAATACCCGTTGTAAGTCTTTTTGTACGGTGTTGCGGTTGAATACCTGTCCTGGCTTTAGCTCCAGTTCTCTGGTAATAATATAGTCCTGTGTCCGACCCCGGATTAGTTTTCCTTGTTCGTCTTCATCCTGCCCTTCTTTATTGCGGAACCGGACTTTAATATCTTCTACTACCCCTTCTGCGACTTGTAAAGTTACAACTCCACTTTCAGAGACTTGAGGTGCGCCGATGATATTCGCTAGTACGTAACCTTGGTCTTGATAACGCTTGGTTAATTGCTTGATACCTTCCTGCAAGTCCCGTAAGTTAAGAATCCGCCCATACTGCTCGCGGAACACTTGATCGGCAGTATTTTGTGGAAGTACGGAAGCAACATTTGTCCCCGGATTGGCTTGGATTTCTACTTTTGTCAGGACTGGGTTTGGTTGGACAACAAAACTTACCCTTACACCCAATGGTGTATCTTCTGGCACTGCTTGAACATTGGAGAAGAAACCTGTCCCAAAGATGGCGTTAATATCTTCTTGCAGTTGGGAACGGGTGGTTGTTCTTCCCGGTTGGGTACGAATGACTGAGTAAACTTGATTTTCCAATTCTGGTGTTAATTGCCCAGTTTGGGGTCTCACTGCTACTTCTGCTACTAATACCCTGGGTTCAGTTGATTCTGTAGTTGGTGCTTGATTGTTGGGAAATAGAGGGGGAGTATTATTACTTGGAGCAGGAGTATTATTTGGTACTGGAGAAGGTACAGGAGCAGGGGCAGGTTGTGGCGTACCTGTTGGCGGATTATTGGGAAATGGTACTTGGGGCGAATTTTGGGCTGTTTTTGGCTGATTACTGGGAATTGTGACTTGGGGGGTTGCTGTCGGTGCTGAGGGCTTGGGTAATAGTGCGATCGCCTGCGGTTGCAGCCCCTCTAATCCCTTAACTCCCGTATTTTTAGCTATAGGTGGCAGGGGAATAGTTACAGATTTTACCTTTTCTGGATTTGCTTTCGGGAAGGCAGCAGCAATTGTTTGTGGCTTCAAACCCTTAAGTAGCCTCACTCCCGCACTAGGAACTGTGGGCAGAGTTGGTTTAGTTTGGGGAATAGTTGATGTTGTCGTGGGAACGATAAATTCTGATGCGCCATTTTGTGTGGCTGAATTGGGTTGGGCGGCAACAATATTAGGTAACATCACACCTTCTACCGCCGAAACCTGTGACGATGCCTCAGGATGATCTTTTTGTTGAGTAACTTCCGTTTCTGGCTGCTGATTTGTCGTTGGGATTAACGACTCTGTTGTCTGTTGCACATTGTTAGCAGTTTGTGCATTTGCACTGAGCGGAGTACCTAAAGGGGCTGTAATTGCTACAGCTGCCACTAGTACGGGAGATAAACGCATGTTATTTTAAGTCCTCTTCTCGTCCACACACCATCAAAAAGCAATTATGCTCTCATGTAATAAGGTAAAAAACAAAAATATTCTTTTTACCAAGGTTATTTAATTTTGGCTTTCTACTGCTTGTAAAACTCTTTGTAAAACCTCCTGGTAGGCATTTTCGATATTTCCCAAATCTTTACGAAAGCGGTCTTTGTCCATGACGCGACGGTTAGTATCTGCTTCGGCGCTGTCCCACAAACGGCAAGTATCAGGGCTGATTTCATCGGCTAAGATAACTTGATTTTGGGAATCTAAGCCAAACTCTAGTTTGAAGTCTACTAGGGTAATGCCACAACTGTGCCAAAAGCTGCGCAGGAACTCATTGATTTGCAATGCTAGATGAGTAATTGTCTCAACTTGTTCCAAAGTAGCTAGTTCCATGAGGAAGAGGCGATCGCGCGTTAGTAATGGATCTCCCAATTGATCGTTTTTATAATAAAACTCTACCAATGGCTGTTTGAGTATTGTGCCCAATGCTAGACCAGTTTGCGCACAGAGACTACCCGCAGCAATATTACGCACAACTACTTCTATAGGTACAATCTTCACTGCCTTCACCCGCATTTGATTTGGGGCAGGGCTATCAATAAAATGAGTTTTTATACCTTGTGCTTCTAGCTGCTGAAACAGCTTACTAGATATAATACAGTTAATGTTTCCTTTTCCTGGGATACTGCCCCGTTTTTGGGCATTAAAGGCAGTGGCATCGTCTTTAAAATCAGCCAACAAGACTTCAGGATCGTCCGTTGTATAGAGAATTTTTGCTTTGCCTTCGTATAACTTGGAATGAACAGACATGGTGAGCAGTAAATTTACAGGTGATGGGCAGATCTTCTTGCTTAAAGCTAAACCATTTTATCTTTAGTTATTAGTAATTAGCTATTACTTATCAATTAGCCTGCCATCATAACAAATAGACAGCACTCCTGTTTGATTTGTAAATTTACGCCAATAGGTAGGTAATCGGCAACAGTTCCCGGATTAGGATCGTAACAACAGCATTGGGTGAGGATAAATCCAAATCCCGCGACTCCACCCGCAGAGTCTTAGGGTTTCTCCTTAAGTACACCACGAGGATCGGCTAACGCCCGTCTAAATTGCATAACTACTAATCAAGGCAGTCAACAGTCAACAGTCAACAGTCAACAGACCTCACAATGAATTGTGCAACTTAAAAGCAGAATAGCTTAGTAGTAGAGTAAGTTCTTTTTTCAACTCTGAAACCGGATTCCCGGACACATGCTAAACTTTTTATAAAAGTGTATTTTTTAACAACGTAATCAAACTTTTATATGCAAGAAATAGAAATTATATTAGCTAATATAGTATATATTAATACATTATCAGTCCGGCTTTTAGCTTAGTTAATCAGGTTCGTGATTTCGCCCAATCATGCACTAAGATGAAATGAATTGGTAACTAGCTGGATCGATCAATCTAACTGTTGCCAAGGTAATCAAAAACCTTCTTGGTAAATCTTGCTATTTTAATGATTTTTAGCTTTGACGATCTCTGGTCAGAATTAGAATTGACAATTTCACCCAAAAGGTTTACACAAGAGGGGTTTAAATTTTCAATTACTCCCGACTGGACAAAACGGAGATGTAGAACGGCTAATGATTCAGCTTCAGATATAAACACAGGGGGGAGTTGAAGCAGTGGAGAAAAAAACAGTGACTAAAGATGATTTTCTCTATCCGCGTGGCCGTTACTATGGTCATGTGAAGCCAGAAAACTTAGTTTTCAATGCAAATCTACAAGAATTTGCCCAGCGCATAAGTTATATATGTAACTTAGAAACAGGAGGTAAATTACCGCCAGAGGAAGCTTATAAACAAATTAAAGAGCTTTGGAAACAGTTAAAACGGACTAAGAAACAACTAAAAATTGGTGAAAGTCCGTTTCAGGATGACCAGGATAACCAGGATGAACCAGAAGGATAAAGTTGTCAACAGTCAACCGTCAACAGTCAACCGTCAACATTAACCAATGACCAATGACAAATGACCAATGACAAATGACCATTTACTTACTCGCCATTGTCCAGACACCATCCCAAGAATTAGGGGGTGGTGTTTGTTTGTAATTATGGGCGCGTTCTAGGTGAATTGCAACAGCTTGGTCTTGGGGTCGAATGTGCTTGGCGTTTTCAAAGCAATCAATGGCACGCTGGAAATTACGCGCTAAATAAGCCATTCTTCCAGACTGATAGTAAAATAAAAACTCTTGGGTGGCATCATCAAGGGGATTAGTGCGATCGCTAATTAACTCATAGATATTTACAGCTTGATGCTTGCCTTTCACCCGAATTTTATCTAATTGTCGCGTCCAAATGCGATCACTGCACAAGTTATAAGTAAATTCGCTTAAAACAATATCACAACCATATTCTTTTGTTACACCTTCTAAGCGAGAGCTTAAATTGACACCATCGCCAATCACGGTGTAATCCATCCGTTTGTGAGAACCGATGTTACCAGAAACTACTTCGCCAGAACTAATACCAATACCAATATGGATTTGTGGTTGTGCTTGAACGATTCGCCGTTGATTAAATTCTGCTAAACGGTGGCGC
This sequence comes from Calothrix sp. FACHB-168, assembly GCF_963889195.1. Taxonomy (NCBI): domain Bacteria; kingdom Bacillati; phylum Cyanobacteriota; class Cyanophyceae; order Nostocales; family Calotrichaceae; genus Calothrix; species Calothrix sp. FACHB-168. Next base: position 14,623 of record NZ_CAWPNJ010000070.1, on the reverse strand, counting down.
ATATCTAATGCAGCTTGTACAGCGCGCCAAGCATGATTTTCTGTTAGGGGTAAAGGCGCACCAAATACCGCCATTAAAGCATCACCAATAAATTTATCTAAAGTGCCTTCATGGTTGAAAACAGCCTCTACCATTGTTTCAAAATACTGATTCAGTAATGATACAACCTCCGCCGCGCCGAGATTTTCTGTGAGTGTAGTATATCCTCGGATATCAGAAAACAAAATTGTTACTTCTTTTCTTTCCCCTACCATTAAAGAATCTTCCCCCAACGCCATTACCTGTTCGGCTACATGGGGTGTGAGGTAACGATACATGGTAGTTTTCATGCGTTTTTCCTGGCTGATGTCTTCCAACACCACCAACCCACCGCGAACCCCACCTTCGGGATTTGTTAAAGGATTCACCGTCAGATTGGTGCTGCGTTCGACTTTTTGCACCTCACTCCCACTCAAAAACTTAGATTGAGGAGTCAGGGGTAAATTCCAGGGAATAAAAATATCTTGATTTTGGCGATCGCACAATGCCAAAATTAAGGAGCCAGGAATGTAAAGCGGTTCTCCTATAGGATTAGCGTTACTAGAATTGGGTATTTGCTGATTTTTTTCTCCTTCTGCTTCACCCTTAACTTGGTTCTCCGAACTGGGGACATGGTATAACCCCACAGTCAAATTTTGTTCGGGTACATAATGTTTAGCCCCTGTTTTTAAACTATCTTCCAGGCGCATTTGTAAATTCTCAATGGGGACAACTTCCCAAACAAAACGCCCTAGTAAATTTTGTTCCCACAAATGTTTTTGATTTTTGTGGGGATTATCGCCAATAGGACAACCAAGTAATTCTAAAGCTGCATCATTAATAGTGACAATTCGACCAACCATATCTGTAGATATGACCGCATCAGATAAACTTTGTAAAATATCTTTTTGATATTGTTTTTCTAATAATACATTTTCAAACAGGCGAGCATTTTCCAAAGCAATCCCTGCTTGAATATTAAAAGCTCGCATAAATTCTTCATCAGAAGCAGTAAAACTACCTTGTTGTTTATTAATTAATTGAGTAACACCGATTAATTCATTAGCAGAATTAAATACAGGTAAACATAAAATATTGCGCGTTACATAACCTGTTTTTCTATCTGTAGTAGGATCGAAGCGGGGATCGCGATAAGCATCGGGAATATTTACAGCTTGCCCAGTTGCAGCCACATAGCCCACAATTCCCCGATTGCAAGGCATTCTGATTTCGATAAAATTTGTTCCATCAGATGCTGCTGCTACTTTTGTCCATAATTCCCCCATTTCTTTACGATATAAAAATAAGGTGCTGCGGTCTGCTTGCATTAAAATTCGGGCTTGTTCCATCACTATTTGCAAAGTTGCTTCTAAATCTAAACTTTGCCCTAAAGTTTGAGTCGCCCTTAAAAGTGCTGTAGCTCCTCGTTGATTGCGTGCTGCAACATAGAAAGTTTGGCAACTTTCTAAAATAATGCCAATTGCTGCTGCAAAATCGCGAAATCGTTCTTCATCATCATGGTTAAACGGAATCTCCCCGGCTTTATTTGCCAGTTGTACCACAGCGACAATTTGGTTTTTACTACTCACAACCGGCATACATAACAGGTTACTGATTTTGTAGCCCATTTGCTTTTCTAATTCTGGGCTAAATAAGGGATGAGTAGCAGTTTCCGAAATATTTAAACACTTACCAGTACTAGCAACATGACCAGGAATACCAACAGAAATTGGCGTGCGTATTTCTAAAAATTTTTGACTATTATCTTGGGGAACCTTTGACCAAAGCTGGTTTTTGTCATAATCAACTAAAAAAATGGCTGTATGTTCTGCTTGGAGAATTTGACCAATTTTGAGTGTAATTGCTTCTAAAACTTTCTCCAGCATTGTTTCTAGAGCTTCATTATTAATTAATTCAATAGCTCTGAGAAATTGCTGGAATTCAGCAGTAATAAAATCTAATAAACAAACAAATTCATTAACAGAAAGATCTTTAACACGACGCAGCAAGGCGTGGGTACGATTAACTTGAGTAAGTTCAGTTAATGTAGCCAAGACGCTACCAGGGTTAGGGAGTGTCATGGAGATTGTTAGACGAGGTATGAGGGAACAGGGACTGGGGGCTAGGGGCTAGGGATTAGGGGCTAGGGGCTAGGGGCTAGGAATTTTAGATTTTAGATTTTAGATTTTGGATTTTAAATTTAATCCAAAATCAGAAATCCAAAATCCAAAATTGAATTGCCCAATGCCCAATGCCCAATGCCCCATTCCTACGTCCTAGTGTACGCAGCTAATAATGGCTATTTAGACTACTTTTGTCAACTTTTGCGAAAAAATTATTTTTTGATAGTAATCTTGTAGCTGGCGTGTGGCGTTTGCCCATCCCCACCTTTCAGCTTCTTGACGAGCATTTTGACGGATTGAATCACGTTCTTGTTTCTCCTGTAATAGGCGAACAGTAGCGGTAATTGCACCTTGAATATCTGCTGTTGGCTCAAATAGATAGCCATTAACCCCGTCTGTAACAATATCAGGAATTCCACCAGAACGGGCGGCAACTACAGGACAACCTGCGGCCATAGCTTCTAGTAAGACTAATCCTAATGTCTCTGTGCGGGATGGAAAGATGAAAGCATCAGCACTAGCAAAGGCTGAACCTAACTCTCTTCCCATGAGATAACCAACAAAGTTTGTATTAGTACCTGCAAAATGTTTTTCTAGGGCTGGGCGGTGGGGGCCATCTCCTACTAATGCTAACCGCGCTTGGGGAATTGCTTCGAGAATGGGTTTGATCCGCTCAATTTCTTTTTCGGCAGATAAGCGACCGACATATAATAATAGTGGGCTTTCGGGATGATTTTGTGAAAGACGCGATCGCATTTCGTCACTAGCTAAATCGGGATGAAATAATTCTGTATCTACGCCTCTTTGCCACAAATCTACCCGTTCAATCCCATGTGCGCTTAATTCTTCTACCATCGCCGTGGAAGTACAGAGATTTAACTCGGCTTGATTGTGTGCGCCTTTGAGTAATTCCCACAGTAAACCTTCTAACATTCCTAAGCCGTAATGCTGGAGATATTGCGGTAAATGGGTATGGTAAGACGCGACTAAAGGAATCTTCAGGACTTTGCTATAAAATATTCCAGCTAATCCCAAAACCGCCGGATTAACGACATGAATAATATCAGGCTGAAACTCTTCTAAGGCGTGCCCAATGGCTGGTCGCGGTAGCGCCATTTTTAACTCTGGATATAATGGCAAGGGAAAGCCACTAACGCCGTAAACTTTAGCTCCTTTATGTTCTGTAATTCCGCCTTCGGGGGCAATTACTAAGACTTGATTTCCATGACGTTGTAGATGGTCAACGGTGTGACGCAAGCGCGTTACAATACCGTCTACCTTGGGCAAAAAGGTTTCGGTGAATAGGGCTATTTTCATAAAAAACTATTCAGTCCAGGCAGATAATCCCAGCTTGTTTTGCATTTGTTGCTCAATCACAGGGTAAACTGTCTCGCGTAGCTTAATCAATTGTCATTGGTCATTGGTCATTGGTCATTAGTTGGGTTTTTAGGCTTGTAAGATGGTTTGATGCAATTATCAACTTAATGATGCAAAATTAAATTTTGCTCCTTGATAGGTGAGGATTTGTGTAACGCTGAAATTTTATAGGTAATAATTTTATCTTAGCTAATAGAGTATTATCACTTATAAAAATTTCTGGAATAAATATGAAATGTGCTGTTGAGAATGAGATTGATTCAAAATTACCACGTCTCCTCTAAATGACTAATAATACTTATTGCGCAGTTTTTATACCATATCCGGAACTATAAATCAGCCGCAAAAAAATTTGGCTTGATCTAACTCAGGCGATCGCAACTAAATTCGCCGCCAAAATAGCTATGTTTGGCGGCGAAGTCAGCAATTACTAGACAATATACTGGATATACAAAAATGGACTAATCGTCTTATTGGGTGAGAATGTGACGACCAGTTTGCAGACAGGGACTAACTTGATTTACACACAGATTTGCTTTATTTTCTATGCCAAGAGACTTTCGGCAGAATTTGCTGATTATCGACTCGTTTTTGATACTTGATGGCAAAGTTTAACAGCGAATCAAGTAGGGAATCAGAGAGATAGTGAGGTTGTAAGCCTAAATCGAGGAGTTTAGTGTTTTTAGCGTTGAAATAATGTTCTTCTTTTTCAACTCTGGGATTATCGAGGTTATTGATTTCCACATTTAATCCCATTGCGTTCCCGGCTTTTTTCACCATAATCGCCAAGTCACCAACGCTGAATTGCTCGGTAAATTGGTTAAAGACACGGAATTCGCCAGGTTGAGCGGGATTAGCGATCGCAATTTCAATACAGCGCACCGTATCCCGAATATCTAAAAATCCTCGTGTTTGTCCGCCTTTACCGTAAACAGTTAAAGGATGACCGATAGCCGCTTGAATACAGAAGCGGTTAAGTGCTGTACCAAACACCCCATCATAATCGAGGCGATTGATCAACAATTCATCCATTCCGGTTTCTTCAGTTAAAACACCATAAACTACACCTTGATTTAAGTCTGTAGCCCGCAATCCCCATATCCGACAAGCAAAATGGATGTTATGACTGTCGTGGACTTTGCTGAGGTGATACATTGACCCTGGTTGTTTCGGATAAGGCAATGTATCTTTGCGCCCGTTGTGTTCAATGGTGATGTAGCCTTCCTCAATATCGATATTCGGCGTACCATATTCACCCATTGTTCCCAGCTTAACTAAATGACAATCTGGGAAATCTTCTCGCATTGCATACAGCAAATTCAATGTACCAACTACATTGTTGACCTGAGTCAGAACTGCATGTTCGCGGTCAATCATGGAAAATGGAGCCGAGCGCTGTTCCCCAAAATGCACGATCGCACCAGGTTGGAATTTATGCAACGCTTTCTTGAGGAACTCGTAATTAGTAATATCGCCAACAAAAAGGTCTATGGATTTACCAGTTAAATCGTACCAGCGCTGAATACGTTGCTGAATTGGCGCGATCGGAGTGAGAGTTTCCACACCTAACTCGTTATCCCAGTGTCGCCGCACTAAACTATCTAATATTCCAACTTCATAACCTTTATTTGAAAGGTAAAGAGCAGTTGCCCATCCACAATAGCCATCGCCACCAATAACCAGGACTTTCATTTTTACCTGTTTGCACTCGCTGTAAGCTAAATCTATCAGGTTTGTGTCACCACTCAACCACCCTAAGGCAGAAAATCGTCATTAGGGAATAGGGGATAGGGAATAGAGAATAGAGGCTGGGGGCTAGGGGGACAAGGAATTTTAAATTTTGGATTTTAGATTTTAGATTGGAATCCAAAATCGCAAATCTAAAATCTAAAATTGTTTCCAATGCCCAATGCCCAATAATTGCTACAGCACTTTATATTGCTGGGCTATGTAGTAAAATAAACGGTAATAATCAGTAAAATCTTGGCTGTCGCTACGTCCTTGCCAATAGTATTTAACTTGACCTTGAGTGATGGTGAGAGTCATAGAACTTCCCTGCTGACCTACTTCCACTACCATGACTCCAGGTATGCCTTGAGCAGTCTTAAAGTTGGGATTGACTGTCACCTTTGCCTCTGGACTGACTGCTTCTGGTAGCCGATTACCAGCCCAAGACCGAATTATTACTGAGTTTTTCTGCGGCGAAACAAAGGCAATGCCATCACCATTATCTGGAGGTGGTAAGGCATTCCAGTTACTAGGATAGGGAAATTCAAAGCGGTAGCGGTTATTTGTGTAAGTCTTCCACACTACATTGGAAGCGTTAAACCCAGGTGCGGTACATCCCCACAGCATGATAAATAAAGCGATCGCTTTACCCAATCTGTAGGTATGATGATAGATTTTTCGCCCCAAACTATAGGCTGGAAGCGTAGCAGTAGACATTATTGCACCCAGTTAGCAATTCTTGGAAATTGGTTTTATTTTATACTTAAAATCTAATTTTGTGTTAAAGGAATTGTAATCACAAATTCCGTACCTTTTCCAGGTGAAGAAATGCATTCTAAAGTGCCACCATGTTGTTTAGTGATAATTTGGTAGCTAATAGCAAGTCCCATACCTGTACCTTTACCAACTGGCTTGGTGGTAAAAAAGGGATCGAAAATTCGCTGTTTAATATTTTCTGGTATTCCGGAGCCGTTATCAGCAATCCGTATTTTTACTTGATTTGATTTTATGAGTTCAGTATATATATGAATCTGTGGTTTTTCTCTGTGTAAGAATTTTTCTTCTGAGCATTGGCTATTTAGGTGTGAATCTTCCAAAGCATCAATCGCATTTGCCAAAATATTGATCGATACTTGGTTTAGCTGTCCAGAGTAACATTCTACTAGAGGTAAATTACCATATTCTTTGATAACTTCTATGTTGGGACGTTGACGATCGCCTTTGAGTCGGCTCTGTAAAATCATCAGAGCGCTATCAATTCCTTCGTGAATATTAACATCTTTAATTTCGGATTCGTCCAATCGCGAAAAAGTTCTCAGAGATAGGACAATTTCTCTTATGCGAATTGCCCCAGCTTGCATAGATTTAAGTATATTTGGTAAATCAGATTTGAGAAAATCTAGTTCAATTATTTCTGTAAAATCCTCAATTTCTGGTACGGGTTTGGGATAGTATTTTTGGTATAGTTCTAGTAATTGTAATAAATCTTGTGTATAGGCATTTGCATAGTTGAGATTGCCATAAATAAAATTCACAGGGTTGTTAATTTCATGGGCTACACCTGCAACTAATTGTCCCAAACTTGACATTTTTTCGCTTTGAATTAACTGAGTTTGGGTGTGTTGCAGTTCTTTTAATGCGGCTTTAAGTTTTTGTGTTTGTTGTCTTAGTTGGGCTTCCGAATTTCGCAGGGCGGCTTCAGCTTGTTTCCGGGCTGTGATGTCGCGAAAATACCAAATTCTGCCGTAAAAGTCACCTGCAGGCGATCGCACTGGTGCTGAATAACGGTCAAATGTCTGCCCAGATTTGAGTAAAATTTCATCACGGCTCTCTTCTTGGGGATGTTCATACAAATACTCAACTTTAGCCAAAAATTCTGATGGATTCTCTAGTTTGTCTAATACCCATCCTAAAAGTTGGCGATCGTCATTAGTTGCGATTGTTGATGCGGGAATTTGCCATAATTCAGTGAAATTTTGATTATATGATGCTACTAAGCGATTTTCATCAATTACTAAAATGCCATCAATAGAAGCTTCTTGTTGTGCTTGCAATATAGCATTACTGCGTAACAGTGCTGTTTGTGTTTCCTTGAGTTGAGTAATATTAGTAGCTGTACCTGTTATTCCTAAAATCTTGCCAGTTTCATCTTGTAATAAACAGGCATTACATAACAAATTCAAGCGTCTACCATCTTTAGCTAAAACAACAGCTTCATAATGATAAACTGACTCAGTTGTGAGTTGTTGCGGCAAAATATTTAAGCTTTTTTGCAGTTTTTCTGATGGCTCAAACTCGCTACAGTGACGCCCAATCATTTCTTCTGGTTCATAACCATAGATAGTTTTTACAGCCTGATTAACAAAGATAAAATATCCTTGATTATCTAAAGACCAAATCATATCTTGGCAGGTTTCAACTAAGTGACGGTACTTACTTTCACTTTCCTGCAAAGCTTGTTCAGCTTGTAAGCGTTTAATACCTAAAGCAATTTCATTAGATGCTAATTGCAATGCATCTAAAATTAATTTTGTGAGGGGATGATGAGCAAACATTGCAATTACTCCCACCAAATTGCCATCTAATATTAAAGGATATCCGGCAAAAGCAACCATACCTTCACGTTTAGCCCATTCTTTATCTCCCACACGCGGATCTTCGAGAACAGAATTAGTTAAATGAGGTTTACGTTCTTGGGCGATTAATCCTATTTTGAACATCCCTACAGGAACGCGCCTATGGGGCCCGTCAATGTGGGTATACATTCCCGAACTAGCTTGTAGTTCTAGTACATTTTCTTGGGGATTTAATGTCCAAATACGAGCAAAAGCAGCATCTAAATGTTTAACTACAGCATCTGTACAATGTTTGAGACTAGCTTGTAATGTAGAGCCTTGAGTAATAGCAGTATTAATTTCTACGTGAAATGCAGCTAAGGATACTTTTTCTGCTAGAGCTAATTCTGCTTGTTTGCGAGTAGTAACGTCTTGACAAGTTACCAAAATGCCCAATAAATTTTTTTGCTTATCTCTTAGGGGAATTTTATTAGTTTCTAACCACAGTTGTTGCCCATCAGCTTGAATGTATGGTTTGACAACATCATATTCTGCTTGTTGAGTTGTTAGTACTTGTAAATCTGACTCCCAAAACCAATCAGGCTGGTTTTGATTTCTCATTAAATCATAGTCAGTTTGACCAATAATTTTATTTATCTCATCTACACCTAGAATTTCCGCAAATTTTTGATTACCACCTAAATAAACGGAATTAACATCTTTCCAATAAGTTGCTAGAGGAATATTATTTATTACTTGTGAAAATATTTGTTGTGCAGAGTTAAGTTTAGCTTCTTGCAATTTTTCTTGTGTAATATCGCGCAGAGTAACAATTAAAAACTGATTACCGAATTCATCTTCAAAACAAGACCTTTTAATTAAAAAGCAAGACTTGACACCATCTAAATTAGTCCAAGATTCTTCTGTTTGATTAGCAACACCAGTATTAAATACTAATTCATCTTGTTTACGCAATCTATCTGCTTGATTTTTCGGAAAAATATCATATTCTGATTTGCCAATTAATTCTGCTGCTTTAAAGCCCAGAAGATGACAATAGGCTTCATTGAGAAATACCCAGTTATGTTGACGGTCTTTGACAAATAATGGTTCTGGTATATGCTGTAGAATTTGAACTAGAAACTCTGGATAATATTTGAGAGCTTGCATATTACAATTTTGTGAAAATCCGTCTAGGGATTATGTGTTTTTATTTAAATTTACAGATGAAGCAGGATAATATTTAAACGATACATAGCATTCCTATTTTAATTGATGTCATATTGCTGGTTAACAGGATTTATACTGCTTATTTTTTAAAGAAAATTCTGGCTGAGATAGCTTGTATTGTAAGGTTTTGATAAATAAAGTTATTTACAGCTATATAGTAATAATATGTGGCAATTCTAAAGAAAATCTGAGGAGTTGTTTCGGTGAATAATTTATTTCTCTCGCTAGAGGTGCTAATGAAATTAATTAGCTTTTAAATTTTTACTAATGACACAAATTAGATTCATAGAGTCAATTTTATATGCATATACTTAATCAAAAGTCAACAAAAAAAGCTTGGGGTCAAGCGATCGCTCAACCTGGATTAGAATTTTCACGTACAAATTTGCAAATATTGTTTGGTAATATACCTGAATGTTTACGGGGTACGATTTACCGCAATGGCCCAGCAAGGCTAGAAAGAGGCGGTATTCATGTCGGACATTGGTTTGATGGTGATGGGGCAATTCTGGCAATAAATTTTACCGATGCAGGGGCTAGCGGCGTTTATCGCTACGTGCAAACCTCTGGCTATCAAGAAGAAGCAACAGCAGGTAAATTGCTGTATGGTAACTATGGGATGACTGCGCCAGGGGCAATTTGGAATCAATGGCGCAGACCAATTAAGAATGTTGCTAATACTTCAGTGCTGGCATTACCTGATAAACTGTTAGCATTATGGGAAGGCGATCGCCCTCATGCCCTTGACTTGGAAAGTTTAGAAACTCAGGGCATAGATGATTTAGGTGCTTTAGATTTAGGTTTGGGTTATTCTGCCCATCCGAAAGTTGATGACAAAACCAAAGAGATTTTTAACTTTGGGCTGAGTCCGGGATTAAATGCTACCCTCAACCTTTATAAAAGCGATTTTACCGGAAAAATTCGCCAAAAAGCCAAGTTTTCTTTAGAAGGGTTACCTTTAATTCATGACTTTGTGTTAGCGGGAGAGTATTTGATATTTTTTGTCCCTGCTGTAAAGGTAAATAATATTTGGCCTATCCTGTTTGGTACTAGTACATACGGTGATTCGCTAAAATGGTGTCCAGAGGTAGGAACTGAGATTTTAGTATTCAATCGCGAAGACTTATCTTTAGTCAGTCGCGGATTCACTGAACCTTGGTTTCAATGGCATTTTGCTAACGGTTATGTTGATCCTAGCGGTACAGTCATAGTTGATATCGCCCGCTATGAAGATTTTCAAACTAACCAATATTTAAAAGAGGTAGCGACGGGAGAGACGCATACTCTTGCTGAAGCTAGACTGACACGAGTTCATTTACGCCCTGATACAGGGAAAGTAACAGCAATTCAAGAACTTGTAGATAAACATTGTGAATTTCCTGGCGTACCGCAGCAAAATGTGGGACAAGCTTCACGTTACACTTATATGTGTACATTTCGCCCAGAATCAGATATTAGCCGAGAAATATTAAATGCGATCGCGCGTTTCGATCATCACACAGAAACCTTTACCGTCGCAGATTTAGGCGAAAACCGCTATTGTAGCGAACCTATCCACGTTCAAGATAGACAAAACGCATATCAAAGCTGGCTGATAACTGTTGTCTATGATGGTAATTCTCATAGTAGCGAAGTTTGGGTGTTTGATTGCGATCGCTTAGACGATACACCCGTTTGCAAACTCGGATTACCTAGCGTTATTCCCCCAGGTTTTCACGGTACTTGGAAACCTCAATGAATTATGAGTTATGAATGATGAATGATGAAAAATAATTAATCATTCATCATTTTTGGTAATTATCAACTAAGTTTTGAGATGCTTGATGTAATTGTTCAAGCATCTTTTTTTGTTCAGTAGCTTCTAAAGCAGTGAAAATACTTGCATACTCTTCTTGGAAACTTTCTAATACATCACTCATTAACATTTCTATCAATTGCTGACGCTGATTTTTATCATTTTTAGAAACTCTCCCCAATTTAGAAATAACATTATTTAGCCGATTAGGCGTAACCAAAGCCAACATTTCCTGACTCAACTCTGCTTCTAAAGTTAGCTGAGTAATTATTGGCTGTGGTTTCATAGTCCATTTTTGTGCTTGATGAAATCGGCTATCTTCTGCAAACTCTGGAATCTTCTGCTTAATAATCGGACGGATTTTATCTTTACCCTTATCTATATATATAGAATGAAGTGGTTTAATCACAACTCCTTCGGCTTTATTGATAAAGGGCAACTTTGGTAAACCTAAAATTCCTGGAATTGTAGATTCAAACTCAATATTATATGCCAAAGCATCATTATATTTACCGATAAATAATGGTTCTGCTGCCATCACTCCTACTTGCTGAAATAGTTTAAGTGCTATGTCATAATCTAAATAAGCTCTTTGTTGTTGATTATCATCCTTCAGTACAACAATATCAAAAGCACAGTATTCGATTTTCGGTGAATAATAAACACCAGTTTGCACAGCCTGAAAATGACTGACAGGAGTTACATCAGGATGGGGATATTCGCCGCCAAATAATTCTCCGTAAATATATATTCTGTGCAAAGTCATTTCCGATTGCAAAATCTGGAAAATCTCTTTAACTTGGTACGATAATTTTGCTTTTAAAGATTGATAATCAAAAAAGTCTTCTCCTGACTGTAAAAACTCCTTCCTTTTCGCAAAGCGTACCTCTATACCATCAGTGCTGATACCAAAGTTAGCACCATGAATTTTTTCTGTTACTACCCAATCTGTTTTGTTAAACAAGCGGTAATCTGATTCCGTTAAACCCCATTTATGGAAATTTTCCGGGATTTTCTCATAAATGAGGTATTCCCATGTAGAAACTTTGCTACCTACTGCGTTCATAAATAGCACAAATATCCTGATTAATTAAATTTGTAGTATGCATTATACTACAAAAATTGCCGCAAGGAATTCTGTTAGCGATCGCCTGGACGATTAACTAGTTTATCCACTACAATTGACCCACAGAATTAGCTGACTGTAGCCCAAGTATAAATACCAATCCCTAATTAAGGGTATGAAAGCTAATTATGAGCTTAATTTAACGATGCTGGTAGAATTTATCTAGCATTATTTGTGGCTGAATAGGCAATGATAAATTGCCAAAATTGTTGTTTGGATATCAACAAAGTCAAATAATTATTAAACTGTATTACACATTTTTATTCGATTATGCATAACAATATACTTGAATCTGCTCGCAATGGAGATATTCAGGCGATCGCTTGTTTAATTGAACAGGCAATTTTCATCAAGGTAGAAGCGAAAATAGAATATCGGGTGACTCTGTTATTAAACATAAAATCACCAGATCCAAAAATTTGTGCCAGAATAATTTCTGTATTAGAAACCATTAAAACCCCGATTAAATCAATACATATAGCTGGAATAAATTGGCATAAATATTTTGCGCTGCACAGTGATAAGTATGTAGATAATACAAATCTTGTAAGAATAGTAAATGCAGTTGTGTTTGGTTTGATTGGCGGAACAATTGCGATGAGCGATATTTTTTATCCACACCCTACGCCAGTAATAGCTAAGGCTAGCACCACTTTACAAAGAACTTTTCAAGGACACAGTGAAGCTGGGTATGAACTTTGGGCAGATAAATCTTGTATATATGTCAAAGGCATCAAAGAATCAGATTTCGCAAGATTAAAAACTACATCGGAAGGCTATAAACAAGTCATCAAGCAGCAAACTGGGTTCCAATGCGTGAAATTTGAATAAATAGAGCAGTGCAATTAAAGATAACTAGTAAGGGCTGTCATTATTCATTAGTCATTGGTAAGGGTTTAAAGCTCATGTGCATTTATGAGCATTCTCTCGACTGCTTGAATGTTTTATCATTTGAGTATTTTCTACATAGACTATCAAAGTATGTATAAGTTTTGCTACGCTCGGTTTTATCTTGGTTGCAATTTATCTCTCACGCCAGCTGACGCATCCACAGAGAGTCCTCTGGCAACATTTAGATAGAATAGGAAGAAAGCTGAGATAATAACTAACACTGCTTAAGCATAATTGCCCATGACCACTTCTAAACGCCGCTATCACATAACTACTTTTGGTTGCCAAATGAATAAAGCCGACTCAGAGCGCATGGCTGGCATATTAGAAGACATGGGCTTTGAGTTTTCTGAAGATCCCAATAGTGCAGATGTAATTCTCTACAATACTTGTACGATTCGAGATAATGCGGAACAAAAAGTATATTCTTACCTTGGCAGACAAGCCAAGCGCAAACACGAGCAACCTGATTTAACATTGATTGTTGCTGGATGCGTCGCCCAACAGGAAGGCGAAAGTTTACTACGTCGCGTCCCCGAATTAGATTTGGTGATGGGGCCCCAACACGCCAATCGTCTGAAAGATTTGCTGGAATCGGTATTTGAAGGCAATCAAGTTGTCGCCACCGAGCCAGTGCATATTATGGAAGATATTACCCAGCCGCGACGGGATAGCAAAGTTACGGCTTGGGTAAACGTAATTTACGGCTGTAACGAACGCTGTACCTATTGCGTAGTTCCTAACGTGCGCGGTGTTGAACAATCCCGCACGCCGGAAGCCATTCGCGCCGAAATGGTGGAGTTAGGTAAGCAAGGTTACAAGGAAATTACCTTACTCGGTCAAAATATTGACGCTTATGGACGGGATTTACCAGGAGTCACGCCAGAAGGGCGACACCTGCACACCTTCACAGATTTGCTGTATTACGTCCATGATGTGCCTGGGGTTGAAAGGATACGTTTTGCTACTAGCCATCCCCGTTATTTTACTGAGCGCTTAATTAAAGCTTGTGCCGAATTACCGAAGATTTGCGAACATTTCCACATTCCCTTTCAATCTGGGGATAACGATTTGTTGAAAGCAATGGCACGCGGTTATACCCATGAAAAATACCGGAGGATAATTGATACAATTCGCCATTATATGCCCGATGCATCGATTAGTGCCGATGCAATTGTTGGTTTCCCTGGGGAAACAGAAGCACAATTTGAGAATACTTTGAAATTGGTAGAAGATATCGGTTTTGACCAATTAAATACAGCTGCCTATTCTCCCCGGCCAGGAACGCCAGCCGCTTTGTGGGACAATCAGCTGAGTGAAGAAGTAAAAAGCGATCGCCTACAAAGATTAAATCATTTAGTCGGCATCAAAGCCGCAGAGCGATCGCAACGTTACATGGGACGCATTGAGGAAGTGTTGGTAGAAGACCAAAATCCCAAAGATACTACCCAGGTAATGGGACGTACAGGCGGTAATCGTCTCACCTTCTTTACTGGTGATATTCAGGAACTTAAAGGGCAATTGGTAAAAGTTAAAATTACCGAAGTCCGTGCTTTTAGCTTAACTGGTGAACCCATCGAAGTGCGTCAAGCTTTACCTGTTTAGTTATGTAATATCTGAATTACAAATTAGATAGTATTGGGTTATCTAATACTATTCTGATCGTTATTGCTCGTTTACTGGAGTTTAGACTAAACACATGACAAAGTAACTCAGGATAACTGAGTGACAAGCTTTACACCCAAAAATGGAAAAATCAACGAATTAAGTAGATTGTGGT
>NZ_CAWPNJ010000069.1:0-33613 GCF_963889195.1 Calothrix sp. FACHB-168 | reverse complement strand
CATCTTGCTCGCGTTTGTCAGCGAGCAAGATGCTCGCACTACTCTAGATTATCAAAATGAATTTATAAAATGGTATGGTTATTTACGCCATGCAGCACTAGAGTGAATAATACCTAGCATATAAGTATTTTGTTGAGTATTACCTACTTTACAGATAGCGATATTTCTTGCAAAATCAAATTGTATTTCTAGAGATTGAGGCGATATCTCATTTTATGAGCTATTGTACAACACATTTCCTTTAAGCATTAATTCCTTTTCTTTCTTCTCTTTCTTCTCTTGGCGTCTTGGCGGTTAATTAAAATAATTACTACAAATACAGCGTTTTATCTTAAACATTGATGGTGCGTTGCGCTACGCGACAACACACCCTACTAGCTACTGATATGTCAATCGTATATTTTACCTAAATTGGCACTTTGCCCTGATAGAAACAGTCAATATGATTTAGATAGCTGGAAATTAAAAAACTTAATTTTATGAAAAACTTAGCAAAATTAGCTACTCTTGGGGTAATTATATCGCCCTTAGTAGCAGCAGGAATAATTTCAACTACGGCAAAAGCACAGCAAGAATCGCCTCCTGGCCCCCTTGCAGCGCCTAATGTGACATTAAATATACAAAGTAGCGCTGGTAATTGTCCAAAAACCGTTGGCTTGTGGTGGTTAATCTTACCTTATGAAGGTGGTGCAGAACATACAGTTATTGCAGATACGAGAGTATTTGCTGATTCTGCCAAGTTAGTATCATCGACTAAGCAGTCTGTAGAATTTGTTTCACCATTACGCAGTGATTATGCTTCTTGCGTTGGTAAAACCCAAAGTCAAGAATATAACTTCTACAGCGTGCAATTTAAGAACAAACAAGCCTATTTTCGAGTAGATTTGCGCAAAATTAATGCACCTGCTAAGGAAATCACCTATAAAACTGTAACCGCTTCTCGGCCTTATGTGCGCTGGGCGATCGCGGACTAAGATCATCTCAACTAATCAATCTCTTTTCCCAGTCAACTGTCAACTGTCAACGCTTTCTTCCAGATAGCATCAGGTTTATGACTTTAGTAATGGTTGATTCATGACTTTTGTCTGTATGATTCTTTGGTGAAAACAGCTTTAATTACAGATGTAAGGGCTAAACGCGGCTACTACTTAATAATGGGTCAGGACGTTATCAAGTAGTAGCTGTTAATCCCTTGGTTAAAGCTAGTTTACTCCTCATTGCCGCTATAGTTGCCATACTCACAGCTATATCAGCAGAATCAACAATCATTTCTCATTGATTTTCTCTAGGGGCTGCGTATGTAGCTTCTTTTTTTTGGGCATTGGGCATTGGGCATTGGGCATTGTTAGAGACGCGATGAATCGCGTCTGTACAATAAGGGACTTCCAAAAAATAAATTACCCATATTTCGTAGTGCGAGCAGCGTTCGACTGAGCGCTCACGCCGAAGTCTTGCACGATGAATGAACACCAGCGAGCGAGACGCTCGCACTACAAATTTATTTATTGGGTATTTAAAAAATTGGAAGTCCCTAATCGATGCATTTGCCAGTGGTGTGACAGAGGTAACCGCTAAATTTCTTGTAAAATGACAGCGACACAACCTTTCACAGGAGATACAAGTGAGTATTTATCTCGATTCGGCAGTTGTCGCTGAAGCTCAAGCTGCAAAAGAATTAGGCTGGGTAAAAGGGATTACAACTAACCCTACTCTGTTAGCGAAAAGCGATTTACCTGTAGAGACTACGCTGAAACGATTGACACAATTGACTACAGGCCCAGTATTTTATCAACTGATGTCCTCAGATTTTGATGAAATGTTAGCCGAAGGGCGAGCAGCTTTTGACATCATAGGTAAGCAAACTGTACTCAAGATTCCCGCATCTATGGTAGGGTTTCAAGTAGTTGCAGCATTATTCGGAGAAATTTCCTGCGCGGTGACAGGAATATATAGTGGTTCCCAAGCAGCAGTGGCTAAAGAAGCGGGTGCAAAATATGCGATCGCTTATGTGAATCGAGCTACTAAACTTTTAGGTGATGGCATTGCTTTAGTTAAGCAAATGTCTAGTGTAGTTGCTGGTAGCAATACAGAAATTATGGCAGCTAGCATTAAATCACCAGAAGAAGCAGTAGCATCTCTCCAAGCTGGCGCACAACATCTCACCTTACCTTTAGCTATGTTGCAAGCCATGACTACCCACGAACTCTCACTGCAAACCATTGATGAGTTTAACAAAAATGGTCGCGGTCTTTGGGTATCTTGTCATCTATAAGGTTATTGGAGACGCGATGAATCGCGTCTGTACAATTGTCTGTTTTTCCTAGCCCCTACTAAAGCAATGTCACAAAAAATCACAGCCGTATTTGATGGCAAAGTTTTTTATCCTACTGAACCGCTAGCTTTACCAGCTAATACTCGCGTGCGGTTGAGTATTGAAGTGTTACCGGCACAGAAGCAAGAAAGTGTATCGTTTTTAGCGACTGCGCGATCGCTCCATCTTTCGGGGCCAGTTGATTGGTCTAGTAAAATTGATAAAAATTGACGAAAATTGACAAAAATTTAGAAATACTAGTAACTTTTAGCATCTACAGCATGAGGTCAGAAGTCTTTTTAGATACAACATTTGCGATCGCTTTATCTACACCCCAAGATAACTTGCATCGGCGTGCTGTTCAATTGTCTGAACTTTTAGAAACAGCAGGCACGCGCTTAGTCACAACGCAAGCTATATTGTTAGAAATTGGCAATCTTTTATCTAAACAACCATTGCGTCATGGCGCAGTTACTTTATTAAATGCCCTAGCAGCAGACTCTAAGGTAGAAATTGTCCCTTTATCTCAAGAACTGTTTGAAAAAGCTTTTCAGCTATATTGCGATCGCTCTGAGAAAGAATGGAAATTTATTGATTGCGTATCTTTTATAGTTATGCAATATAGTGGCATTACAGAAGCTTTAACAGCCAACGAACATTTTCAACAAGCTGGATTTCGAGCCTTATTAAGAGAAGAACAAAACTAAATAGTAAAAATACTTATTGAAGCCTGAAGTTAATTTTTGTGTGTGGCGATCGCGTGTTTTTTTGATGGTAATATAGTAGCCCCAATTTGGAATTTTACTAGTTCACAAATTGCCAAAATCACTTGTGCATACTTTTGAGGATTTAACCGATATTTTTTAAGGATTATCTCCCACAAAAATGCTCTTGGCAAAACAATCCTGAAGATTTACTTTATATATTGTCGCTCAAGCATAAATATAATGTATGACTTATTTTGCTGACAATTAACCTGTATTTATCCTCACTTAATATCATAAGTGATTATACTAGTTTAAGAGCAAAGGTTAGGCTATATAGCCAGATTCTTAGCCGACTAGGTTCATTTACTTGATGTGAGAAAAACAAAGGCAAAGTCTAGAACCTAGCTATAGTTGGAAGTTTGGGCATTTAATTCTCATCCAAAGCCTCAAATATTTTGGTGAATTTTGTTTCTTTAGCACTTTTGATTAATTTAAAAAACTATCTTTAGATAGATGAAATTCGATTCTTGAGTCTGCCAGATTAAAAACATTCAATCCACTTAAACGCTCACTGGAGATGAGTTTTCGGTTCGGTTCACCTAAATTGCGCAAGTCTGCGGCAAGGCGGGTGACAGTCATTGCAGATATCGAGGAAAAATTGGTTTTCCCATATCTACAAAGTGGAGTCCACGTGACAAGGACTTTTGACCGCTGAACCCTACACATTATGAAAATCGCACAAATCGCACCCCTGTGGGAACAAGTTCCGCCTGTTACCTATGGAGGAACTGAGTTAGTTGTGAGTCGTTTGACCGATGAACTGGTACGTAGAGGTCACGAAGTCACGCTATTCGCTTCGGGTGATTCCCAAACTCTAGCTCGTTTAGAAGCTGGGAGTCCGCGTGCATTACGCTTGGCTAACGATATCCAAGAACCGATGATGTACGAGATCATGCATGTTGGTAATGTTTATCAACGCGCTAACGAATTCGATATTATTCATTCCCACGTAGGGGTTTGGTCTTTGCCTTTAGCTAGTGTGGTCTCAACACCAACAGTGCATACCTTACATGGTATCTTTACTCGCGATAACAACAAAGTTTTTCGCCAGTACAGCACGCAACCATACATTAGCATTAGTGATGCCCAACGTCTGTTAAACATTAATTATGCGGCTACAGTCTATAATGGCATCAGCGTTGAGAAGTTCCCCTTCTTTGCAGAACCGCAAGATCCGCCATATTTGGCATTTTTAGGACGCTTCTCCCCTGAAAAAGGGCCGCAACACGCTATAGCTATTGCTAAAAAAACCGGTTGGCGCTTGAAGATGGCTGGTAAAGTTGATGTGGTAGATAAGGAGTTCTTTGAAAAAGAAGTTGCTCCTCATATCGACGGTAAGCAAATCGAGTTTCTCGGTGAAGTGAACCACGATCAAAAAGCCGAACTTTTAGGTAACGCAGCAATTACTCTGTTCCCCATTACCTGGTGCGAACCTTTTGGATTGGTAATGGCTGAATCTATGGCGACAGGTACACCAGTCATCGCCATGAATATGGGTTCTGTTTCAGAAGTAATTGCGAATGGCGAGACAGGTTATGTTTGCCAAAGTTACGATGAAATGGCGGCGATGATTCCCAAAGCCTTAAAACTCAATCGCCAAAAATGCCGCGAACACGTAGAAAATAGATTTAGCGTTACCCAAATGGTTAACGGCTATGAAGCAGTCTACGAGAAACTGGTTGGCGATCGCAACTGGCGTCATTGGTTCAACTCTGCAATCAGAAATTCTTTGGAATCTCTAACATCTTTGACCAAATAATTACTAATTTGGATTTTCACTTAATGGGATAGACAAAGAGGTTTTAGGTCTTCAATTTGTAAATAATTTACTGATGCTCCCTAAATCTGGGAGCCTTTTACTTTGGCGACCGATTTAGATGGGAAATGTGGCTGAAATTGGCTCATTACGAAATAGCATTACATCAGAATGATTAAGTGCTTTATCAATAGCAGTGTAAAGTTCATTTTTGGTGATTGGTTTAATTAAATAGGTAAAAGAATAAGTACGTTGTGCGCGGTTTTTAGTATTTTGGTCAGCGAATCCTGTAATATAAATAATCGGAATCTGCAAATTGTGCCAAATTTCTTCTGCTGCTTGAATACCGTCAATTTCACCATAAAGTCGAATATTCATCAGAATTAAATTTGGTTGTAATTGATATGCTTTTTTAATCGCTAATTCTCCTGAATTAGCAATATCTATGACTGTATAACCCCAACATTCTAAAATATCCTGCATGTTGAGAGCGAGGCTATAATCATCTTCAACTATCATAATTTTAACTTGATTATTAATTTCTGTATTTAAGAGTAAGTTCATCATATTTATACTCCTGATTTGGCAAATTTATATTGACAGAGAAAGTCTATAATTGAAAAATTGGTAGAGAATCCCACCCCAAAATTTGAGAAATCCGATCGGACAGCGTTAGTGGATTAAAAGGTTTGAGAATTACACCTGAAATTGCATATTTTTGCAGAAATTCTGGCTCTAACCATCGCGCTGCAGCGCTCAACAGCACTACAGGAATTGCTTGGGTTTCTGGATGATTTCTGAGTTGATTCATAAATTTAAAATAATCCATACAGTGCATTGATAAGTCCATCACAATCGCATCAGGATGGTTAAACAAAGCTTGTTGGAATCCTTCAACCAAAGAATTAGCAATTACTACATTCCATCCACCTAAATCTGTGAGACATAGTTCCACAAGCTCTCGCACATTGAGTTCATCGTCAATGAGTAAGATAGTTTTATTGGACATTATTAACTACCTCTAATGTCCGCATTGAAAAATACTCTAGTAATAAACATTGATAACGATTGATTAATTTAATTAGCCAGAATGCATTCACAAAAATTTAATTTGTGACAAATATTTCTCAGCTGCGTTTTGATTTACGCATCAATAGGGTTGTAAAATATCACAAGTATAAAGTATTTATACGTAATTTTACGGTCAGTAAAAGTTGGAGTGAAGATAAAGCAGCCTTAAGAAATGTTGAAAATGGGTGAATTTGAAAATTTTTCATATATCCTGCTGGTGTTATCAGGGATTTTTATTACACCAGCAAGGTAAATGACAAAAATAAAGAACTGATAAAAACCGCAATTTTATTACAAAATTTAACAATAACTCTAGTGAGAAATACTTGATTAGTCAGTAGACGCGATTAATCGCGTCTCTACAATTGTCATTTGTCCCCCTTGTCTCTCTTGTCTGCCTTGTCTCCTGCTTCCTCTACTTCAACTATTGGCAGTGTGAAGAAAAATGTGCTGCCGACACCAAGGGTACTCTCAGCCCAGATTTTGCCACCATGTTGATCGATGATGGTACGACAGATGGCTAATCCTAAGCCTGTACCGCCTTTGAGGCGAGAGTCGGAGACATCTACTTGCTGAAATCGTTGAAAGATGGTTTCTAATTTGTCTGCGGGAATACCTCTACCGCGATCGCTAATACTAAATAATACCCTATTCGTTTGCTGTTCCACCTTGATAGTAATAGTGGAATCAGCAGGAGAGAATTTTAAGGCGTTACTTAAAAGATTTGTGAGGGTTTGAATTAAAGCATCGGCGGCAGCCCAAACTTTAGTATCTGTAGAATGAATATTAAAAGCAATATTTTGCTGTTTAGCTATCGCTTGCACTCCGGCTACTGCTTGTTCAATTAAATCGGCGGCGGTGCAGATGCTTCGTTTTAAAACAACTCTGCCTGAATCTAAGCGTTCTAAATCTAAAATATCATTCACTAAACGCACCAAGCGATCGCTTTCGCTGGCTGCAATATCAATCATTCGCTGGAATTTTTCCGGTTTTTGATCGTAGATCCCACTTTGCAATAAGCCCATCGAGGCGCGAATTGAGGTTAAAGGTGTACGCAGTTCGTGACTGACAATGCCGATAAACTCACTCTTCATTTGCTCAATTTTTTCCTCTTCGGTAATATCTTCTGCTAGCCCAGCAAGGCGAATAATTTCCCCAAGTTCATTTTTGATCGCAAATGAGCGATCGCGAATCCAACGAATCGAACCATCAGGGCGGATAATGCGATATTTTTTCTCAAAATTCCCGGCTTTCAGCTGTTCTACCATTTCCAGTTGCACGCGATCGCGATCCTCCGGATGCACTGCGTCTAACCAAGCGTAAACATCTTGATAAAGTTCTGCACAACTGCGTTGCCAAATGCTTTCATAGGCTTTACTTACATAGAGCAGTTGTTTATAGTCAATATCTGTCATCCAAAATACTGCTTGGATATTGTCTGCTAACTGGCGAAACTTTTCTTCACTTTCGCGCAAAGCATCCTCAATATGTTTGCGAGCGGTAATATCTTGCTGAACAGCTACTAAAACATGGCCATATTCAGGATGCTGAAATACAGAAGTTGTCGCACTACACCAAAATGGCGTCCCATCTTTTTTGACATTGTGGACTTCATAGGTGGCTTCACCCTGTTGTAATACAGCAGAACAAATTGCTTGATTAACTTGTTCTGCCATTTCTGGGTTGTTAGCATAATTAATGATAGAAACATGTTGATCATTCAGTTCGCCATAGTCATAACCAAACATCTGCTCAAATTTAGGATTGGCATAAACAATTAAGCCATCACTAGCACTAACTAAACAGACTCCTTCCGCCATATTACGGGTAATAACAGCTTGCAGTTCCAGCATTTGTTGAGCTTGTTGCTGCTGGATAATTGTTTTTGATAAGCGATCGCTTGTTTCTTGGAGTTGTTGTTTAATTTTTTGTGTACTTTGGCGAAAATAGTTAGTTAGCAGGTTAATAGTTAAACCCACTACGAGAAAAATTTCTAACTCTAATACATCCCCTGTTTGAGCTATTTGCAATCCATGAATAGGAGAAATTAAAAAATGATTACTTGCTAGGCCAGAAAAGATGACTGTAACTATCCCCGAACGCCAGCCACCATACCAACTACTGATAATAATACTTATATAGAAAACAGCACCAACAGTATGAGCAAGGAGCATTTCTAGCCCCAGTGATAGCAACAGAGCGATCGCAGTTGCGCCAATCGCAATCCCGTAGGGTAACAATTGCCGATAATTTTTCATTTTTCCTGACCTCTGCTGGCTCTACCTGCTTGTAACCGCGATCGCACTTGTTGAATATAATTTTGTCATCAGGTTATAAGTTCCGGCCCCTGTACCGGCTTGCTATCAAATCATTACTCCAGCCGCAAAAGCTTGCTGAAGAGACTCTGCATTAGTATAGGCTGTCACGACCAAAATCAGTAAATCTCCTCGCTAGGCATCTTGAATCGTGGCGTGACACAAGTTTCAGCCGTTAATATTCAGCTACATTTTTGGTTGACTGACATCAATAGGGAAACTATAGCAATCCTATTTAATATAGGAACAAAAAAGACAAGGAGGACAAGGGGGACAAGGAAGATAGGTGTTTGTAACTCCTAAACGGATTGCTATATGCAAATATTTTACTTTTCTTAGAAGCGATCGCAAATGACAAATGACAAATGACAAATGACAAATGACGAATGACAAATGACAGCCATCGCGCGTTATCTTTAATTACACAGACCTATTGCCGTAAAAAATGGTTGATATCAAACAGAAAGTAGATTTTCTGGCGAGAAAATTCGTTCCATCCTATCGATTTTTGCGCACCCAAGAATCCACAATCGATCGCAGCCATATACTGCAAACAGCACTCAACCCTGCATCAATCAAAGTTCTCAACTGGAATATCGCCAAGAAAAGTTATAACGAAAATTGGGTGCGGGATTTTTTAATCATCCTTGAGCAATATCAACCAGACTTAATTTTTCTTCAAGAATTCCGTCTTGATATAGATGCCAAGAATATTGTGGAATTGGTAAATATGAGTTGGAGCTTTGCGCCTAACTTTATTGATGCCCATCATCAAAGTTATTCGGGCATTTTAACCGCAGCTAAAATTAGCCCACTGCATAAAAGAGCCATCATTACTAAACATTATGAACCAATTATTAAAACTCCTAAAGTCTCGCTCATGGCTGAATACCCCTTATCTCACAATCCAAATAGTCTCTTAACTGTTAATAGTCATTTGATAAATTTCGTCAATATTCATAAATTTAAAACCCAATTGCATGAATTAGAGCTAGCACTATCTACCCATCAAGGGCCGATTATCTTCTCAGGAGATTTCAATACTTGGAATCGCCAAAGAGCCTTACTTCTTTATAAAGTAGCTACCCGATTAGGATTAATGCCAGTGTCTTTTACACCACACCACAGTAAAAAAATTAAACGCTTTCTTTTATCACCGCCATTAGACTATATATTTTATCGCGGACTTAAAGAACATAAAACCAATGCTAGGGTATTAGAACATATTACTTCATCAGATCACAAGCCATTGTTGGCAGAATTTTCTTATATAAATACTTAATAAATTTATTATATTTAGGTGCGACATTTGCTGATAATATTTGGTGTTTAATAGTTAATTAACAGGAAATTTACTAAATAAAATATCAGCCGCTTAAGCCTTAAATACAACTAAAAAATAGACCTAAAAAAATTAGATAAAATTACAAATGTTAATAGATAGTAGTGCCATAACTATTTATAGTGCGGCTACAGTTATTGTTCATGCTTTAGGAATCGCCCATGCAGCCCATGCAGTGATGACAGTGCGTTCTTCACAAGGCGCGATCGCTTGGGGAATTTCTTTAGTAACTTTTCCCTGGTTAACTATTCCCTTATATTGGGTATTAGGCAGAACTAAATTTCATGGATATGCTGAAGCCTTGCGCTTAGTTTATGCCGAACACTATCAGCTAGTCCGTCAAACTTACAATGAGATTGCCCAATTTCAAGTAGCGCTACCAGATAATTTAGCCCAGTTGCAACCATTAGCAAAAAAGTTTACCGGTATACCCTTCACATCCGGTAATGCAGCCGAATTGCTAATTAATGGACAAAAAACCTATGAAGCAATGTTAAGCGCGATCGCCTCCGCCACAAATTACATTTTGCTGCAATCATACATCGTCAACGATGACCAAGCTGGGGAAGAATTCAAACAAGCATTGATAGAAAAAGCCAAGCAAGGAGTCAATATTTACTTTCTCTACGATGAAATTGGTTCTAACAAACTATCTCGTAGTTATCTTCAATCTCTACGCAAACATGGTATTGAAGTTAGCGCATTTCACACAACTAAAGGTAAAGGTAACCGCTTTCAACTTAACTTTCGCAATCATCGCAAAATTCTCGTCGTAGATGGTACAGTCGGATTTGTCGGCGGTTTAAACATCGGTGATGAATATTTAGGCAAAAATCCCCGTCTCAGTCCTTGGCGTGATACCCACATGAAACTACAAGGGCCGACAGTCCAAAGTTTGCAAGCTTCCTTTATGCAAGATTGGTATTGGGCGACGCGAAAATTGATTGATGTCAATTGGGAAATTAAACCTAATCAAGAAGCCAACCAAACCGCATTTGTTTTACCTACAGGCCCCGCAGATCGGCTCAAAGCATGTAACCTATTTTTTGTTAATGCAATCAACGAAGCGCAAACCCGGTTATGGATTGCTACCCCTTACTTTGTCCCCGATGACGCCACCTTAACAGCCTTGAAACTAGCTGCAATGCGGGGTGTAGATGTGCGGATTATCTTACCCAATCGCCCCGATCATTTATTTGTTTATCTTTGTTCTTTTTCCTACTACAGCGAAATGAACGATATTGGCATCAAATTATATCGTTACAAAAATGGATTTATGCATCAAAAAATTATCCTCATTGATAACGATATGGCAGGAGTCGGCACAGTTAATTTAGATAATCGCTCATTTTTCCTCAACTTTGAAGTTATGGGTTTTGTCGCTGCATCTTCATTTGTAGCCAGTGTTGAGAAAATGTTAAAGGATGATTTAGCGGTTTCTGTGAAAGTTAATTATGTTGAATATCAAAAAAAACCTTTGTGGTTTAAGTTAGCAGTGAGAATTTCTAGGTTGTTGATGCCATTGCTGTAAAGTTACCCAACAAACAAAACATCAGCCAGTGCATACATTGTTAATGTAAGGCGATACATCGTTACAGCAGTTTTCACCTATTTAAACCACATCTGTCGTAGGGGCACTGCACCGACCATTGGTGTCAACTTAACGCGAAACCCGCTTTGTAGCAAGATTTTTGCCCTCACCCCCAACCCCTCTCCCACCGGGAGAGGGGAGCAAGAGGTTTAATTCCCCTTCTCCTGGGGGAGAAGGGGTTAGGGGATGAGGGCGAAAGTTTTTGTATAACGCCCGCCCTATATAGCTTTTAGCTTAAGTTGACACCAATGACAAGATGTCCACCCCACAAGAAAATTATATTGCAACATTTTAAGCTTGCCACGCCACTACACTGAAGGCGTTTGGAGTTTGAAAACACTCCCTAGCCCTATTTACTAATCTCTGTGAAATATCTGAGTTGTGCAAAACATCTCGGACATACTATAACGTATGTACTCAAGTTGTAAATCTTGAGCCAGCATTACAGTAAGTTCCCGTTGAAGTTTAGTTTTAAACTCAAAAAAATATGGCTCCGCCACTCACGCCCGCCCAAGAACCTTTTGATACCAGCGCTACATCTAAAGGTAAGCGCAAACTCTCACCGCGTTTATTAATCCCATTAGGTTTATTACTCACAGGTATTGGTGTTTTCACATCTTATGTAATCACATCTCGTTCTGCAGCTAATACAATCCGAGTTACTGGACGAATTGAAGGCTATCAAACTGATATTGGCGCTAAAGTTGCAGGGCGCATCACCTCGGTAGCTGTGCGCGAAGGGGATACGGTGCGAGAAAAACAGGTAATTGTTCAGTTAGATGATGCAGAGATTCAAGCACAACTCAAAGGTGCATCTGCGCGTGTAGATGCGATGCAAAAACAAGAAGAACAAGCAAGATTACAAGTCAGTTTTCTCCACAGCCAAATCGAAGAAAATCAAATCAGCTTAAAACAAGCTGTAGAAGATGCTAAAGGACGAATTTTACAGGCGGAATCATCAGTAGCTTCTAGCCAAGCCCAACTCAGTCAAGCGATCGCCAATGTAGAACAAGCCAAATCTGAGTTAAAATTAGCGCAAATGAACCGCGATCGCTACATCAAATTAGTTAAACAGGGCGCTATTACCAGACAACTATTCGATCAAGCCCAAGCAAACTTAGAAAGTGCATTAGCTAATCTCAAATCTCGCCAAGCAGCCGTAACTTCTTATCAAAAATTAGTCAATTCTGCCCAAGGACAATTAACCCAAGCTCAAAGTGTGGGGTACAATTCCTCCATTCGCAACGTTCAATTAAATGCTTCAAAGACGCAATTAGCCCAAACTCAGCTAAAACTCTCTACAGCCCAAGCTGATGTACTTAATGCTAAAGCGGCTGTAGAAGAAATCAAAGCGAAAATTGCTAATCTCACAGTCACTAGTCCAATTAACGGCGTAGTTGTCAGTCGCAATGTAGAACCTGGAGTAGTTGTCACAACTGGTAAAACTTTACTTACCTTAATCGATCCCAATACAGTTTATCTGCGTGCTTTTATCCCTCAAGGTATTATTGGTAAAGTCCGTGTTGGTCAACCAGCGAAGATATTTTTAGATTCAGCAATCAAACAACCCCTAGCTGCTAAAATTGCAGCGATTGATACCCAAGCATCTTTCACCCCGGAGAATATTTACTTCCAACAAGACCGAGTTAAACAAGTTTTTGGTGTCAAAATTACCATTGATAACCCGGCTGGATTCGCTAAACCCGGAATGCCGGCGGATGCTGAGATTGATCTTACAGCAAATTAGGGGAATGAGGGAGACAAGGAGGACAAGGGAGACAAGGGGGAGGCGCTGTTTGGTGAAATTAGCTTGGAAGTTGAGGTTTTTTACTCGGAAGGTGAGGCTTTTTGCTTGGGAGTTGAGGTTTTGAACTCAAAAGTTGAGGTTTTTTACTCGGAAGTTGAGGCTTTTTGCTTGAAAGTTGAGGTTTTGAACTCGGAAGTTGCACCTTTTTGCTCGAAACTTGCGCCTTTTTGCTTGGAAGTTGCGCCTTTGAACTCGAAACTTGCACCTTTTTACATGAAAATTCCTCTTTGGAACATCAAACTTCAAGCAAAGGGCGGGGAAACCCCGCCCCTACCCATGATAAATGACCAATGACTATTGACTATTGACCATTGACCATTGACTATTGACCATTGACAAATGACAAACATTGTAATTCGGGTGGAGGGTTTAAATAAACGTTACGGTAAATTAGTCGCCGTCAAGGGAATTGATTTTACCGTCAACCAAGGAGAAATTTTTGGCTTAATCGGCCCTGATGGTGCGGGGAAAACTACGACATTTCATATTTTAAGTGGGGTGATGGAAGCATCAGCCGGGAATATCCAGATATTAGGTAAACTTCCTCGCGATGCGCGTTTAGCTATTGGCTACCTGACTCAGCAATTTTCTCTGTATCTTGACCTTAGTATTGACGAAAATCTCCGCTATAGTGCGGGCTTGCGTGAAGTTTCTGATGATATTTTTGTTCAGCGTCGCAATAAATACTTGCGCTTAATGAGTTTAGAGAAATTTGGCGATCGCTTGGCGGGTCGTCTGTCTGGTGGGATGAAACAAAAGCTGGCTTTATGCTGTGCGTTGATTTCTCAGCCGCAAATTTTGTTATTAGATGAACCGACAACAGGTGTAGATCCCGTATCGCGACGGGAATTTTGGGATGTATTAGCGGCGATCGCTGCTGAGGGGGTGACGGTAGTTGTTGCTACACCATATTTAGATGAAGCCGAAAGATGCGATCGCATTGCTTTAATGTACGCCGGCGAAATCCAGCAAATTGGTACTCTGTCCCAGTTACGCGAAAGCTTGGGTTTACAGCGTTTAGAAGTTCGCACCAATAATATTGCCGCCGCCGAGCGAGTTTTGCACGATGCTAGTAATAATCTGCAAACATCCATTGTTGATGTGCAAACCTTTGGCGATAGATTAGATGTATTAGTTCGCGATGTCGTCAAGGCTACCGCCTCAGTTGAGAAAATTTTTGCCCAACAGCAACTACAACTAAATAACATTCAAGCAGCAGATGCAACTCTAGAAAATGTATTTGTCTCCCGTCTCCGCGCATCGGGAAATGACCCGGAATTTATTGCTTTTCCTCGGACAAAATCAGGGGCTAGAGATGAAAAAATAGTTAATAATTCTCATCATTTATCTGTGGCGATTGGTGCTAACAAATTAAGTAAAGTATTTGGTGATTTTCAAGCGGTTAAAGGTGTAGATTTATCAATTAACTACGGGGAAATTTATGGATTATTAGGAGCCAATGGCGCAGGTAAGACGACAATTATTAAAATGCTCTGCGGCTTGCTAGAACCGACATCAGGCAAGATATCTTTAGCTGGAGAAACGCAGAATTTACGCAGCAGTGCTTTAAGAAAACGCATTGGTTACATGAGTCAAAAGTTCACACTCTACGATGATTTAACTATTATTCAAAACTTAGAATTTTATTGTGGTGTTTATGGAGTAGCCAGACAATTACGCCGCAGTAAAATCGACTGGGTATTGAGAACTTGTGGCTTAGTTGGTAGAGAAAATATGCTTACCGGACAACTACCAGGAGGATGGAAACAGCGAGTAGCCTTTGGCGCTTCCGTGATGCACGAACCAGAGATATTATTTCTCGATGAACCGACATCAGGAGTAGATCCCCTAGCGCGGCGTCAATTTTGGCGGTTAATTAACGAGTTTGCGCGAGATGGAACAGCAGTATTAGTCACCACCCATTATTTAGAAGAAGCCGAACAATGTAACCGCATGGGCTTTATGGTAGCCGGGGAAATGGTAGTACAAGGTTCCCCCAGCGAAATTAAAGCCGCCCAACCCGGACAGTTAATAGAAATAGTCACAGATAGAACCCAAGATGCCTCTAATTTACTTAAAACACATTTAGCAGCTTGGCGAGTGTCAATTTTTGGCGATCGCCTCCACCTAGTCCTCGACTATCCCGACGCAGATATCCCCCGAATTCGCTCAATTTTGCAAACAGATCGCATAAATATACAATCCCTCCGCCCAATCCCCTTTTCCCTCGAAGATGCTTTCATCGGCATAGTCCAACGCACAGAGGAAGGGGGACAAAGAATTTTAGATTTTAGATTTTAGATTTTAGATTTTAGATTCAAACCCAATCCAAAAGACGCTCGCGGACTCGCTAACGCTGCGCTATCGCAAATCCAAAATCCAAAATTGAATTGCCCAATGCCCAATGCCCCATGCCCCATGCCCAGAATATTATCCCAATGTCGTAAAGAGTTAGCCCAATTTAGACGCGATCGCCTTTCGTTAGCGCTGGCTTTTCTCTTACCTTTAATGACTTTAATTATTTTTGGATTTGTGATTCGCCTAGAATCAAAAAATATTCCGATATTTATTCAAGATTTTGATAACAGTCCCCTCAGTCGCTCTTATATTGAGCGCTTATTTGCTACGAATCAATTTGAACCAATTCATAACTTTAAATTTCCCCTGTTTAATTCCCTCAATAAATCTCAAGTTGAAATCTCCAATCCTCAAGAGGCGATTGATAAAGGACTTGCCAAAGCTGCTGTCATTATTCCCCCTGATTTTAGCCGACAAATTAAATCCGATTTACCTATAAATATTCAAGTCTTAGTTGATGGAACAGATGTGAATAATGCCAGAATTATTAAAAATAGTATTCAAGCAACTACTAGATTCTTTTTAAGAGATTCTGGACTACAATCCTCATTTGATAAAATCGTTGCCCATATCCGCCTCTGGTTTAACCCTGGTAGAAAAGAATCTTTATATATAGTCCCTGGAATTTATGCAGTAATTCTTTGGATTTATCCCTCATTATTAACAGCAGTTGCAATGGTGCGAGAAAAAGAGAAAGGGACAATTTTACAAGTTTACGCCTCTAATCTTACTGCTGAAGAACTCCTATTAGGTAAAGGCTTGGCTTATCTTTTAATTGGCATTAGCGAAGCTATATTAATTATGGTAATGAGTGCCATTATTTGGCAATTAAGCTTTGCAGTAGAACCAACACCATTAATCATCGGCACACTCATCTTTTTAATTGATAGTGTGATGTTTGGTTTATTAATTGGCGTGCGCGTCAATAATCAAAATTCTGCTGTGCAAGCTGTCGCCTTAGTCGGCTTCTTAACAGCTTTACTACTATCGGGATTTATTTATCCTATCAGTAATATTCCTTTTCCTCTATCCTTATTTTCTGCCATTATTCCCGCCCGTTATTATATTGAAATTACTCGCGATGCTTACGTGCGCGGTACTGGTTGGGCTGGTGTTTGGTTCGCCATCCTCATGCTAATTATCTTGGGCTTTTTACTATTTAATGTCGCCCGACGAATCTTAAAGCGAATGCAGTTATCTAATTAAAATATTTGCAATACAAATACCATTAAACGTAGGGTGTGTTGTCGCGTAGCGCAACGCACCGACACAATATTAATGATTAAAACAGAATTCAACAATGTCATTACGAATATAGCGTTGGCTTCAATTTTACTCAATTAACCTGAATAATTAAAGGTGCGTTAGCCTACGGCGTAACACACCCTACTAGAATTATTAATTACTATCCAATTTGGGTTGATTAATTTCTTTGCTTTTAGCCTCAGCAGCTTGATATGCATCTAAATAATTTTTCCCACCCAACATGACATCACCATAATATTCATAAGGTGGATCGCCATAAATGGGTAGGGGGTCATCTTCGGGATAATCTTCTTCAGATTCCTCGATAATGGCTTTGAGTTTTTTGATAGAAAAGCTTTCTGCGGGGAAGTAGTAAAGGTTCTCTGGTTTTTTTTGCAGATGCGGGAGGTTAGGATCGACAATTGACTCGTCTAATTCAATCCAAGCATGTTCAACAGGTCGGTATGGCTGACCGGAAAACACGACAAACCCCTGGACGTACTTTGCTTTCTCAGTCGCCAGTGCTGCTTTGTAAGCATTATCAAAGGTTTTTTTGGCTTTGCTTTTGATGCGTTGAGAAATTTCAAGCGAAAGCGCCGCATCCAATGGTTTATTCATCCGATCGCAACTAGTCAAGCAGATACTTCAACATCGTAGCATTGAATGGGATAGTCAGTAGTTTTACAGTTTCAAACCCCTGACTAATGACTAATGACAACCTTTGCCTGTATTGTCGTTACGCCGACCTACTTAGTTTGTTTGACATCATTAGCGATCGCGCCAATTAAATTTAAGTTGCTGAAAATTTCTCTAGCATCCATGAGTTCGCTTTGAGTTACCTGACCAATCCGCCCGACTAACACAATGGCATTACACAAAGATGCCATAATTCTGGCATCAACTTTATTTAAAATTGCTGGAGCATCAATTAACACTAAATCGTAGGTTTGTTCAAACAATTCAATAATTTCTTTCATCCGCCCTGAACTGAGTAGCTTAACAGCGTCTTCTGGCGCTGGGCCAGCAGTTAAAACATCAATGTGGGGATGAATTGGTTGAATATACTCAGCAACTGGATTATTACTTTCATCAACTAATAACAGAGATAGCCCCCAATCATTAGACAGATTTAATTTTTTATGCAAGCTAGGATGCTGCAAATTAGCATCAATTACTAATACCCGACGATGCATGTGAGATGCGCTCGCAGCCAGCCCCAAAGCTAAGGTTGTTTTTCCTTCACCTGCTAGAGTTGAAGTCAACATCAGCGATTTAAAAGCCACAGGATAATTAAATAATTGAATATTTTGATAGACTAAATCAAAATTTTCGTGGTCTGGCAAACTAGGGATAGTTTCTCCTAAACTTGCCATTGATTCCTGATGCTTAAATCGTTTAAAACATCGTCTTTTTCGACTCTTTTTAACAATCTTCGGGACTGCTCCCAATAATCGCAGATTTGTCAGCTTTCTTAATTGTTGTGGCGAATAAATTACATCATGAAAGATTTGCCAAATTAAAGCTGTAATAATTCCTAAAATCGGCCCGGTTATTAAAGCTCCACCTAACAAAAACAACCTACCACTACCGATATATGTTCCCTTTTCTGGCGCTTCTAATAATTGCCAATCAAATCCAGTTTGGGCAATTGTCATTCCTAAAGACTGTTGCTGCTGCAATAATTGTTCTAAGGTTTGACGACTGTTTCTTATATCTGGCAATAAACGATTATACTCAGCTATAATGCTAGGATACTTGCTCAGTTCAACACGTAATTTTTGTTCGGCTCCCACTAAACTTTTTTCATTAGCTATCAGTCCTAAAGAAGTAGTTTGGATTTGATTTAATTCTTCTACTAGCTTTAAATCAACCCCAGCAATTTGTCCGGGACTAGAATTATTTGTATTGGTATCATTTGCTTCTGCGGATCTTCCTACCTCTTGTCGCAGTAAGGCTAATTGGCTTTGGCGTTGCTGTTTTAGTGTTTCGATTACAGGAGAATTTTCCGTATATCGTAGTCTTTGTTGTGAAAGTTCTAATTCAGTTTTTTGAACTTCATTCAGTAAAGTTTGGTAGCGCGGTGATTGGCTCAAACGCGAAGAAACTATACTTTTTTGGGATAAAGACACCATTTTTTGCTCTAATCCGGCTTGACGCGCTTTGATGTCTTGAATTTGGGCGCGAGTATTTTGTAATTGTTTTTGTACATCCGCTAAAGATTGCAGCAGAATTTTGCTTTGTACCTCTGGATCGACTAAATTATACTTTTTGCGAAATTTTTCTAATTTCTGTTCCGATTGGCTAACTTGTTTTCTGACTTCGGGTAAGCGAGCGTTAACATAAGCCAGCCCTTGATTTAACCGCTCCTTTTGTTCTTCAATATTGTAATTGTGATAAACAGTTTGTAGTGCTTGCAACACTTTTTGGGTTTTAACTGGATCTTGATCTTTAAAAGAAATCTCAAATATTTGATTGTTTAAGTCATTAATTCCCGTTGCAGTTTTTATCTGAGTGACATTTAAAGGCGATTTTTCATATTGTCCTGGTTTGCCTTTAATATCTTCTAAAGTAATGTTGGGGTAATTAGGACGCAGTAAATCTACAACTTTTTGAATTAATGGAGAACTTTCCATTAGTTTTTGTTGAGCTGTATAGTCTACAACTTGAACGTTGAGATCTTCAGTTCCCTGACTATCTGTTTTTCCCTGAACCTGATTTCCATCTAAGCCTGGATCTAACTTGGAACTTACCAGTATTTGCATCGAGCTTTGGTAATTTGGTTTCGCCAAGATAGCTAAGACGCTAGCTACTGAGATAACTGCACAGGAAATACCTAATATGAGATAACGTCTGTGAAACAGAATTGTAGTGAGTTGTTTGATATCAATCGCGTTTGGTGAAGAGTTGTTGAGCATTTGCCCTTGGTTCAGACTACTGTTAGTCACTATACAAATCCTCTAATCTTTAAATAATAAATCAGGAAGATTTCGCTGGAATCTGGGAGAAGTTAATTTTGATTAAACTGTAGACGACATTTTAGGCCAAATGATTCCCGATCTGCCAGATAAATTATTTTCAATGATTTTACGTATAGTAATTGTAGTTAATATTTTTTAATTTAAAATAATTAAAGTTATTAAATAATTTTCTGTAGCTGCAATTGATACTAAATATTTGATACTAACAGCTATCTTGATTGTATAGTCCAGCCTTTGCACACATTTAGTAGATATAAAAATTTGTATAATTACTTCTAAATATTTACTACTATACTTCAGTAGTAAATATTGATAATGTAGCTATTATTTTTGGATATTATTGTTGATTGTCATTTACAGCATATTTCAGGTAAATGAGGTACGCGCTTCGGGGCATGGCAGTGCCAGTGCCCCTACAATCAACGATAATTTGTACCTCACCAATTGGCAATCTGCTGTAACTAGATTCTTCACCAAAAGCAGAAACAAAAGGTGGAGGCTGCGAACTCTAGGAAGGATCGCAGCAACCCACCAAAAATGCTTTATTGCGCTTCGCTTGTCAGTTGACTAAATCCCAACTGCCTCAGCTTTAGTACCCAGCAAAGAAGGATCGATCGCAATTCCTAAACCTTCAGCTACACGACGCCCATAGTCTACATCTGCGCGGAAGAAGTGACAAATTTGCCGCTTTTGAATATCTTGTCTGGCTTGACTGAGGCTACCAATAATATTTTTCACCAGTCGTTCTTGCTGTTCTGGTTTCATTAAGCGATACAAATTCCCTGCTTGGGTGTAATCGTCGTTTCCCTGGCGATGATCGTAACGATTGACTGCGACATCACCAAGATGAGTTGATGGTTCTGCATAGGCTGGACATTGTTGTGGCGTACCCTCAACGGTATTCGGTTCATAGTTAGGCGCGCTACCGCCATTATTTCCTAAAGCCATGAAACCATCTCGCTGATAATGCATAACTGGACATTTAGGTTGGTTGACTGGGAGTTGCTGATAGTTACCACCTAAGCGATAGCGTTGTGCGTCGGGATAGGAAAACAGACGAGCTTGCAGTACTTTGTCTGGTGAGAAGCTAATACCAGGAACTACTGCGCTAGGACTAAAAGCAGCTTGCTCAACTTCGGCGAAGTAATTCTCTGGGTTACGATTTAATTCTAAAATTCCGACTTCAATTAAGGGATATTCGGAATGTTTCCAAACTTTGGTTAAATCGAAGGGATTATCTGCATGTTTCGCGGCTTGTTCTTCTGTCATTACTTGAATACACATCCGCCATTTGGGATAGTCGCCTTGAGCGATCGCATTAAATAAATCGCGAGTCGCATGATCGGCATCTTCGCCTTTAATCTGGCTCGCTTCCTCGGCGCTTAAGGTTTGATGTCCTTGCAGGGTCTTGAAGTGAAATTTACACCAAACGCGATCGCCTTGGGCATTAATCAAACTAAATGTGTGACTACCAAAACCATCCATGTGACGATAGGTTTTAGGAATTCCGCGATCGGAAAACAAAATTGTTACTTGATGGAGTGACTCTGGACTGAGCGACCAAAAATCCCACATTGCATTGTGGTCTTTGCAGTTAGTTTGGGGATTGCGCTTTTGAGTATGCACAAAATCGGGGAATTTTAGGGGATCGCGGATAAAGAACACGGGGGTATTATTCCCAGCAATATCCCAGTTACCTTCTTCTGTATAAAATTTGACTGCAAATCCTCTAGGGTCGCGTTCTGCATCGGCTGAACCTTTCTCGCCGCCAACTGTGGAAAACCTCAACAGGACTGGCGTTTGCTTACCAACTTCCGCAAAAAGTTTGGCTTTGCTATAGCGGGTGATGTCATTGGTAACTGTCAAGGTTCCGTAAGCCGCCGTACCTTTGGCGTGGACAACCCGCTCAGGTATCCGTTCTCTATTAAAATGAGCGAGTTTTTCAATTAAGTGGAAATCCTGAATTAATACCGGGCCACGGGGGCCAGCAGTTAGTGAGTTCTGGTTGTCAGCAACGGGTATACCATCAGCAGTGGTCAACTTTTGCGGTTCAGTCATAGGTAGAGAAATTCTCCATATTAAGTTATTCAGATTGCCCAAACTTAATCTTGGTCTGCGAACCAACTACATCATACTCATAACGATTTTGCACCTAAATCATACTCGTTATGAGTATGAATTGCAAGTAACATTATGTTGCATTTTGGGGGGGGTTTGAAATTCACTGCGAAATCAAATAGCGATCGCTCTACAACCCTTCTAGCTAATTGCTTTTTGCACTGACTGCAGGTATGCGATCGCCAGAAATTAATTGTGATAAAATCCCGCAACCAAACATAAAAATCCTTTTCTCCTAACCCCTAGCCCCTATTTTCAAGTTAGTCAATTAGGAAAAATTTCACAACCAAATATGAAAATCTGTCTTTCCCATGACGCCAGTTCGCTCAAGTCGGGAAACCCCCAAGAGCAATTGCCTCACCACGCGACTGGCTCCCCAATGCCCAATGCCCACTAGCCTTGAGCGAAGTCGAAAGGATGCCCAATGCCCATTTTCATGCTACAAGGGGAGAGTTTTCGGAAATTGTCGTTAGCAGTGATGTAGCAATAAATTGCTCTACAAATATTTATTGGGGAACTCAGCTTATGACTAGTTCAATTATCAACCCCGTTGAGCGTCCGGAAATTACGCAACAATTATCGGAAAATATAATTCTCACCACAGTAGATGACATCTACAACTGGGTAAAAATGTCCAGTCTGTATCCCTTGATGTTTGGTACAGCCTGTTGCTTCATGGAATTTATGGCTGCTTATGCGTCGCGCTTCGACTTAGAACGATATGGGATGATTCCCAGAGCGACTCCGCGACAAGCAGATCTGTTAATTACGGCTGGCACAATTAGCATGAAGTATGCGCCGAATCTCGTGCGGCTGTACGAACAAATGCCAGAACCTAAATATGTCATCGCGATGGGTGCTTGTACCATTACAGGGGGAATGTTTAGTGTTGATTCTCCCAGTGCTGTGCGGGGTGTAGATAAATTAATTCCAGTTGATGTTTATATACCAGGATGCCCGCCTCGACCGGAAGCCGTCATTGATGCAATTATTAAATTGCGGAAGAAAATTGCCAATGAAAGCATTCAAGAACGTCATATCAGCCAACAAACTCACCGCTATTACAGTATTAATCATCGCCTCAAGCCTGTAGAACCTGTCAATGATGGACAATATCTCAGAAGTTCTACTAGAGAAACTTACCCGCCAGAACTGGCTATAGATCCAGGTTCACAATTACCCTTAACATTACCAAAAACTCAAAATTCGCAAGCTATTCGAGACTAAATGACTCACATTAATCTGGCACAGTCTGATGCAGAAATTGAGCGTTGTTTCCCCACTATGCAACTGCTTCGTCCCCATCTTGTCGCTAGTGAGTTTGTCACTCGCATTCGCAGACAACAACAGCAAGGTTTTCACCTAGCTTATTTAGAAGATGGCGGAAGCATCAAGGCTGTAGCCGGATTTAGAATCGCTGAATCCTTATCTTGGGGTAAGTTTGTTTATGTGGATGATTTGGTAACTCAAGAGTGCGATGGCTTCGCCAACGCATTCGCGAACGCTCTCAAGGTTACGGTTCAAATCTCCTCAATTGGCTAATAGATTATGCTCAAGCTAATGCTTGCCAACAATTACACCTCGATTCCGGGGTTCAGCGCTTCGCGGCTCATCGTTTTTACTTTAAGCAGCGTCTAGAAATCAGAGCTTATCACTTTACTATCGAGTTAAGTCAGATGTAGGTTGGGTTGAACCCAGTGAAACCCAACTATGCCAAGTTTTTTCGGTGTTGGGTTTCGTTCCTCAACCCAACCTACCCCGTAAAAAAGGCGATTAATCGAGCTGCGATGGCGATAATTTGAGCTTGGAACATGGAACTCCGAGTTCAAAACAAGAAACTTCGAGTTCAAAACAGAAAACTCCGAGTTCAAAACAGGAAACTCCGAGTTCAAAACAGGAAACTCCGAGTTCAAAACAGGAAACTCCGAGTTCCGAACAGGAAACTCCGAGTTCCGAACAGGAAACTCCGAGTTCCGAACAGGAAACTTCGAGTTCCGAAGGGGAAACTCGAAGTTTTTTACATACAGCAGATTGCAAGTTAGTGAGATACAGATAATCTTTGACTGTAGAGGCATGGTACATTGGTGTCAACTTAAGGTAAAAATAGCCTCTGTCTTAGCTTTGTCACCCGCCTTTCGACTTCGCTCAAGGCTCATAGCCAAAGTAGGGGCGGGTTAAGCGAGATAGTCGTGAATTATTGGAGCATATCTGTGAACCCGCCCCTACTGAAGTAGACTCAAGATTTTGAGGATATGTAGTCATCTGACGATGACTTTGACTATTAGCAAGGAACTTCAGTTCCTTGCGGTAACTGGGTTTCGCCTTAAGTTGACACCAATGGGCATGGTACTGCCCCTACCTGCATACCTCATATAAATTTAATTCTTTCCCCCTGCTCCCGTTCGGCTGACGCTCACGGCGGAAGCCTGCCCCCTGCCCCTCTGCCTACAATAGTGAAGCGATCGCGCTTGCTATTCCAAACTGGTGCCGATTCGCCATATCTTAATCTGGAAGATATTGCTCATTTCTTAAAAGGTAAAAGCTAATGTCAGATCTAGGCTTTACTCATATCGCCCTGGGGGTAAGCGACATCGATCGCAGTCTATCGTTTTATGCTAAGTATGCCGCAATGCAAGTGGTGCATCGTCGCACTGATAAAGCAAAGCATGTAGATGTTGCTTGGATTAGCGATTTAACTCGACCATTTGTAATTGTTTTAATTCAAGTTGCAGAATTAAAATGTACCCTTGCGCCTGCATCCCATCTGGGAGTAGCTTGTCAAACTCGTGAGGAAATAGACCGCCTTTGCGATGAGGCGCGTTTGGAAGGTGTGTTGATAGATGGGCCTCATGACTGGGGTTTTCCTGTCGGTTACTGGGCTTTTTTCCGCGATCCTGATGGTCATACCCTAGAAGTTTCCTATGGTCAAGAAATTAATTTTACAATTGAGCAGGCCATCAATAAAGCTAATGAAAACGTCACAATTGGAAAATTTAGAAGATGAGGCACTTTTGAGTTAGGGGCGCAAACAAATCATCGAAGAAGGGAGCTAGAGATCCCTACTTCTACAAGTAGCAAGTTATGTGTTGGTTTTAAATCCCCAGACATTACATTCTGTTCCCTGTTGCCAGTTCCCTGTTCCCTCTTTAACTCAATTCCCCAAAATCAAACTACATTATTGACAGGTTTGACCATCATCCCAATGCTAAAAATCCGGGTACTCGTAGTTGATGATGCTGTGGTGGTTCGCAGTCGCGTCAGTAAAATTTTAGCCAGCGATCCAGAATTAGAGGTAGTGGGCGTGGCTGCTCATGGGGGTATTGCTTTGGCAAAAATACCCCACCTTCATCCTGATGTGATTGTTTTGGATGTAGAAATGCCAGAGATGGATGGTTTACAAACTTTGACAGCGATCAAACAAAAGTATCCCAAGCTACCTGTGATTATGTTTAGCACCTCTACCTATACGGGAGCGATCGCTACTATCGAAGCTCTTTCTTTAGGTGCTTCTGATTATGCGACAAAACCTAGTAATCTAGGAAGTGTGGAGGCTAGTAACCAACACATTATCGAGGAATTAATTCCTAAAATTAAGTTATTTGCTCTGGGAAATAGTTTATTTCCCTTACAAACTACAATTACTCATACGCTTTTTCCTGCTATCTCTAAGGGTAGAGAACAGGTAGATGTTGTGGCAATTGGGGTGTCAACAGGCGGGCCGAATGCTCTCGCCCAAATACTTCCCGCACTTCCAGCCGATTTCCGGGTTCCGATTTTGATTGTCCAACACATGCCACCAATGTTTACCAAATTATTAGCAGAAAGATTAAATTCTCAATGCCAAATTCATGTTGATGAAGCCGTTGCTGGTGCTGAAATCAAGCCTGGGCAAGCTTGGATTGCGCCAGGAGATTTTCACATGGTGGTACAGCGTCAAAATGATGTGGTGCGCCTGGGAATTAATCAAGCACCACCGGAAAATTCCTGTCGTCCCTCGGTAGATGTACTATTTAAGTCTGTAGCTGAAGTTTACAGTCAAAGCGCGATCGCAGTTATCCTCACAGGTATGGGACAAGATGGCTTACATGGCTGTAAAGCTATCCGCGAAGCCGGCGGACAAATACTAGCCCAGGACAAAGTTAGTAGTGTAGTTTGGGGAATGCCCAGTTTTGTTGTCAATGCTGGGTTAGCCGATGAGGTTCTTCCCCTCAAGCAAATAGCAGGTGAAATTATCCACCGCGTTGGCGACAATCAAGTACCTTTTTCAGGTCTGTGATGAAACAGACTATGAGTATAAACACTAATGATTTTAAATATATTTGTCAATTAGTTTACGAGCAATCGGCAGTAGTTTTACAACCCGAAAAAACCTATTTAGCAGAACTATATTTACAACCAATTACGGAAGCGCTTGGATTTACGTCAATTGGCGAATTAGTTCACTATTTACAAAATCAACCTTTAAGCGAACTGCACAGCCAGGTAGTTGAATCATTAGTAACAAATGAAACATCATTTTTTCGCGATCGCTATCCCTTTGAAGCGCTGAAAGAGTATGTGCTACCAGAATTGATCGGTAAAAGAAGCAGAGAGCGATCGCTTAATATTTGGTGTGCAGCTTGCTCTAACGGACAGGAACCCTACAGCATAGCGATGCTGATTAAAGAATATTTTCCCATACTGAGCAAATGGTCTTTAAAGCTAATAGCCAGCGATTTTTCCCATAAAGTCTTAGCCAAGGCGAAACAAGGCTGTTATAACCAGCTAGAAATTCAGCGTGGGTTACCGAGCAATTTACGCGATCGCTATTTTCAAGAACTAGATAATAACTGGCAAATTCATAACGAAATTATACAGATGGTAGAATTTCGTCAGTTTAATCTTGTAGAATCTTGGATAACATTGCCCAAACAAGATGTAATTTTTTTACGCAATATTTTAATTTATTTTGATACAGCTACAAAAAAAGATTTATTAAAAAAAGTCAAATATAAATTAAATCCAGATGGTTACTTATTTCTCGGCAATGCTGAAACCACAATTCATTTAGATTCGGCATTTACGCGGGTTCAATTTGATAAAGCCATTTGCTATCGGTTAAATAAATAGATTGTTTTGATATAGTAACAAGCATTCATTAAAATCCCCGACTTCTTGGAGAAGTGCAGTTAATAGTAAAGGTTTTGCTACTTGTCGTGTTTAAATTTTAGATTTATTTCCTTAATTATATATGTGCGTTAAAATTCGTTATAACGCACCATAAAATTATTTAATGCATTAGCCTGTGTCTCATACCAATTCTCTGTAAACTCGCACTTAATAATAGCTTCTTTTCTCTTGGCGTACTTGGCGTAATTGGCGGTTAATCAAATAAATATTAACTGCATTATAGCGAATTTACCTTACAATAAAAACGAATTTGAACCAGAGAGAAAAAAACATGAAAATTTTCCCAATTAACCAAAATAACTTTGATACATGGTTAAATCTCACCTTAGAACTTTGGCCAGATGAATCTCCTGAAGAAAGACGCAATTCTCTAATCACAATTCTCCAATCTCCACGGGAAGCAGGATTTTTAATTGCAGATGACAATGAAATAGCAATTGGTTTTATGAATCTCTCTTTGAGATATGATTATGTACCCGGCGCTACTACTAGTCCCGTTGCATATTTAGAAGGAATTTATTTAAAAAGCGAATATCGCCGACAAGGGATAGGTAGATATTTAATTGAACATGCTCAACAATGGGGACGAGAAAAAGGATGTTTAGAACTCGCCTCAGATGCTTTATTAGACAACACCGCCAGTTATGAATTTCATTGCAAAGTAGGTTTTCAAGAAGTAGAAAGAATAGTCACATTTATTAAGGTAATTGACAGTTATTAACACTACAAATATGATTGAGGTATATTTGTAGTATAAAATATATAGTTAGGCTAAATGAGTTATGATTTTTCACTGCGGAGTTGCGACTTAAACAAACTCAACTCCATGACTAAATATCCGAGTATCCCTACATATCATGCGCTAGGTGATAAAGGAACTTTGCTAGAACAGACAGTTACCTTTAATGTTGATGATGGCGAGGTAATTCTTACAGAAAAAGTAGATGGGACAAACTCTCGTATTATTCTTTTACCTGATGGTAACTTTGTTTTAGGTAGCAGAGAAGAATTATTATTTGCTAAAGGCGATTTAATTGGTAATCCTGCATTGGGGATTGTCGATGCACTCAAAAATATTGCAGATTCATTAGCGCGATCGCATTCGGGTATTATGGTTACCTACCTAGAATTATATGGCGGTAAAATTACCTCAGCCAGCAAGCAATATACTTCTCAACAAAATGTTGGCTGGCGATTATTTGATGTCGCAGTCATTACAGATATAGAAACCCTATTTGCACAAACTATCAAGCAAATAGCTGCATGGCGAGATAACGGGGGACAAGTTTTTCTTGATGAAAAGCAACTCACTCAAGCAAGTATTGACTATGGATTTGCGCTAACACCGCGAATTGCAACAGTTGCATCTTTACCCGTGACGATTGGCGAAACCCATGAATTTCTCAAAGCCATGCTACCACAGACAAACGTGGCATTGGATACAGGCGCAGGCGGTAGAGCCGAAGGAATTGTAGCACGAACGACTACCAGAAGTGCGATCGCTAAGTTACGCTTTGAAGATTACGAACGCCATCGCCAACGACAAAAACAAAATATTAAGCTTTAATCAAAGTACCTAACGCCGACTTTCCCAACACAGCATTAGCTAAATTACCCGGTACATTACCATCAATTATCCAACAATCAATTCCTAAATTAGCTATAGCTAAAAACTCTTCAACTTTTCTCAGCATCCCACCCGTAACATCTATAGATTTACTTTCACCCAGAAAATCTTTGATGTGGGAATAGTTAGCTGAAGTAATCTCAGATATTACCTGTCCATATTGATCATACACACCCGGATAGTTACCAACATTGATTAATTGCACGCGCAAATTTTCTTTTATATAAAAATATTTCGCTAATTCTGCTAATAATGTGTCAGTAGAGAGAATTGTTCCGCCAATTATTTTATCTACAACTACATCCCCAAATACTAAGGGAATCAAACCTGCTGCTAAAGTATTTTCGATAATTGAATAGTTAAATTTTATTGGCTTTTTGTTTTCAGTCACTCCCATAGTTACAGGTGGGAGACTAATTACAGGTAAATTCGCTTGTAAAAAAGCCTTAGCTATTAGCCGATTTAAATCAATAGCATCTTGGTGAACTAGACAAAATCCAAATTTATCTACATCAGTGCTAATGCCATTGATGGTATTGTATTTTTTAGCAGACTGATGACCGAAAGAACCTGCACCATTGCCTATAATCAATTTCAGATGG
Organism: Calothrix sp. FACHB-168; assembly: GCF_963889195.1. Lineage (NCBI taxonomy): Bacteria > Bacillati > Cyanobacteriota > Cyanophyceae > Nostocales > Calotrichaceae > Calothrix > Calothrix sp. FACHB-168. The sequence goes on along the minus strand of NZ_CAWPNJ010000069.1, from coordinate 4,556 downwards.
GGATTTTGAAGTGCGATCGCGCTCACTTCCCTGGCTAGTTGTTGTATAACTTCGGGTTTAGCTGTATAAGGTCGATCCTTATCAGTAATTAACGACCCTCCCAGCTTAATTAACGCTAGCTCCATCATGAACTATTGATAGCAATCGGATGTTAACTTTCAGAGAGCTTACCACACAAGAGAGTCAATTAGTTACTACTCCAGACTTCAGTCCTGAATCATCAATCGCTTATTTTTTTGTATAAAATTTTTATTATAATTTTGGCTTATGTCAGACTCAATCGATAATCAATATCAAATAATTTCCGAGTATGACAAAATATTACAACGCCAAACTATTTGCCAAGATTGTGCTTTTCATATTCACAGAGAAGGCGTTCTCGACTGTATTCACCCAGACGAATTGCAAGTTAATTGTTCTCAAGTAATTTTTTGCAATTCATTTCAACCATCCCAAGAAATTGACAGTCCTTGTGTAACCTTTGACTATGATGATGAGAAATAGCGATCGCTAAAATGCTGATATATCTCCAACCAGATTATTTCAATTAGCTTAACCGCAATTAATGTTATTGATAAAGCTTGATCATCACTCATGACAAATGACAAATGACAAATGACAAATAACAACCCTTACCAGTTGTATTTAATCACACCGACTATCTATTGCAATTTTCGACTGTGCGCTCGTTGAGAAAATATTTGAGGTTAGAACCTTCAACAACAATTTCACCTTCAGTTGTTTGAATATAAAGTTTACCTTGATCGAAACGGACAATATTATTAGTTGTAATTGCAGCCATAGATAATAACTGTTCGCTAGGCTGAATTTGCTCTTTGTATAAACCTAACAAGTTTGAGCCTGGTGCTTGAATCATTGTTGCTGGTTCTGATTGCGATTGTTCAGCACTCATCCAAATCACGCGATCGTCTACTTGGACTAAAACTTCATTATTGGGGGTTCTGATATAGAAACTTTCGTGATTAAATGCCATATCGAGAACTTTTTGGAAGCCATTACCAGTGAAAATCATTAATCTGAAGTTTTGCTGATTTCTTTCTCTAGAATTCATTTGAGAACGCCAAAACTTCCACAAATATTTCATTTCAGTATAATTAATTTGATAGCCTACAGGAATATGGTAATATTCATACCGCATTAAACCATTTTCCAGCTTGCCAGTAGGAAGAAAATTATGTTTTAACAACACTTCGTTGATTAACTCTAAATGTTGGCAATTTTGACGAACCAAGAAAATTTTAGATTCGCTAGCTAAATTAATACTTGCTAATAATAAACCTTTTCTGCTGAATAATTGAACTGTTGTTGAAATTGATTCGATGCGGAAATTTGGGTTAGATGCTAATCTGGTTTTTCCTTGTACAAATTGGCTAACTAATGTTTGATCGTCCATTAAATTTAAAGTTGCCATTGTTCGCTCCTTATACCTGTTATTAATGATGTATTTTGTAATTTGACAGCTTTGTTGTTTTCGCTGTATTTTGTTATGGGTGATTAACTCAAGTAGTTTTACTTGTGTTCATGATTACTTCTACAACAGCCCAACTCTAAATCCGGATACGTTAATCATAGACAAAACAAACATTTCATACAGTGATTATACGTAGATGCCTGGTAAAGCTTTCATATACTTAGTAAAAGCTTTTATATTGATAACTATTGCTTGGCAGAAATTTCTTATTTAAGCCGTAAAATATAAGCTCGATTAATTTAAAGCATTAAATAATATTAGGCAAGCTGATTATTTAGCCATCGAAAATCCCAAATTGGCAGCGATTGGGCAATTTATTTAGAGAACTTAATATTCAACTTTTTTATATCTTTAATCTATTCAGGCATAGAGAATAGGCAATAGGTCAGATACTTGCTTAACTCTCTACTGGTTCTTGATCGAATTGGCGCATTAACTCTATCAAAGCTTCCCTATCTGGCGTTTGTCCCGCTTGCAGGAGTTTGGCTAAACCTGCAAAATACTGTTCGCGATCGCCTGCAGGACAAAACATAATCAATAACTTGGCGGTTGTAGTTCCTTGGTTGGCAAAGGTATGAGGCGTACCACGGGGAACTAATACAAACGCTCCAGGTTTACCCTGCACTGTTTGATTACCCACTTGAATCTCAACTTCTCTCTCCAGAACATCAATACTCTACTCTAGATTTAGAGCATATTTCAGGTACGCGCTTAGGGGCATGGCAGTGCCAATGCCCCTACAATCAACTATTATCTGTACTTCAGCAACTTGCAATTCGCTGTATTTAAGTTAATTGCTTTTGCCATATGCCATCTGCCGTCTGCCTCCTGCCTTCTGATTGATTACACTTGATTTAAAAATCCAGATAAACCTCGTCCATGTTGAAACCAGGAGTAGTGCGGGCAGCGTTCGACTGAGCGCTCACGCCGAAGTCTTGCCCGCTACTACCACCAGGGAGCAAGATGCTCCCACTACTTTTAATACTATGGTTCTCAAAATAGATGTGGTTTAATTTTAAGAGGAACGTTGCCAACCAAATTTATTTTGATTCGGGATATCTATCTTACATAAACCCGACTCGACATTAAAATCACAAGTATAACTACCTAAAAATTCTTCCTGATAATTAAATACGCGCACATTATATTTATCTTGTCTCGCAGCTGTACCCAAACGATTGATAAAGTCGTAGCGTTCTAGATAATCTAATAAACTCCAAATTTGCTGATTAACTATTAAATCTACTCTTGCTGGTTCGCTTGCGGAAGCTGGGTATGCTATCCAATCAGCTAATAATTTATTTTCAGCACTTTTTTGGGCACGCCATAAACTAGGAATAGTTAAATATCTCTGGCTAATAGTTGCAGATGTCATTACAGAGTTATTTGGTTTGGCTAATAAACTGAGTTCTAAAGGTGCAGTAGAAGCCTTGAGGGAATCGTTATTTTCTCCTAGTGTGGGACGAATGGGTAGAAAAGTCGTGATGCACAAGCTGATAGATAGTAATAGTGGTAAGGATGTTTTGCAACTAGAATTTTGTTGAGTAAACATAATTTTATAATTTTGAATAATTGCGGATTAAAACAAAGACAACAGAAAAAATGCGACAGATGGTAGGGGCATGGCAATGCCATGCCCTCTAGAATATAGAGATGTGCCGCAAACACTATTTAAAGTGGTATGAGAAATAAGAAATAGGTAAATACGTTCTAATTATGACATAATTGGGGATTGTTCTCTAAAGTTTGATTGCAAGGATGCGAATACGCCGATAGTCTGCTATCCAAGTTTCATCTTGATAGCGAGTTGGCTTTAGTTGTTGTTCGACTTGACGAATTACTTGTGATTTTTGTTCAGCAGATAAGCCAACAAAAAATGTACCAGCAAACATATCAATCCAGTTGGCTAAACCTGCTGCTTTGTCTGCTAGGGGAGTGGGGCGATCGCGTAAATTGGCATAAATGACATCAAATCCTTGCTGTTCTAGGAGGGTAGCATATTCGCCAATACTGGGATAGTACCAAGGATTGCGTGTGTGTGGTTCAGGAATTCCCAAAGATGCGATCGCATTTTCTAAAGCTGTGGCGATGGCTTTGACATTTCCCTTACCGCCAAATTCAGCCACAAACCGTCCGCCAGGTTTGAGTGCTTGGTATATAGATGCGATCGCTGTTTCTGGTGGTTTCACCCAATGTAAAACAGCGTTAGAAAATACCGCATCACATGGCTGTGCTACTTGAAAGTTCGTCGCATCCGCAACATCAAACTGGATATGGGGATAGTTTTGTCTCGCCTTCTCAATCATCGTGGCGGCGTTATCAATTCCCATCACCGCAGCGCCAGCTTGAGCAATTTTTTCTGTGAGTTGCCCCGTTCCGCAACCGAGATCTAAAATTAACTCTCCAGACTGGGGGTTTAGTAGTTGTAATAAATCCTCACCATATTGCCATACGAAGGCGTGTTTATCTTGATAAAGAGTAGTATTCCAATTATTAGACATATAGCTGTTGATTGATGACTGTTGATTGATGACTGTTGACAACTGTACGGGCGGGTTCACAAATATCCTCACCGATCAACGATAATTCTCTATAAACCCGCCCCTACTGACTGTTGACAGAGTTGAAAGGCTTTTATTGTCAAAATTTTATATTAGCTTGATGTCAAGTTACTACATCTCTATTGGTTATGCAGTTATGCAGTTTTTAGTAAGTTGATGTAATTTCGCGGTTTTTAGTCTCATTAATTATACCAATTGGAAAAAAGAATGCGACAGATTGTAGGGGCACTGGCACTGCCATGCCCTCTAGAATATTTTGATGTGTCGCAAAGATTATTTGAATTGGTATTAGTCTCTGATACTCGTGAATGAGTCTTTGATACTCATTAATCAGTCTTTGATACTCATTAATCAGTTTTGGATACTCGTGAATGAGTCTTTGATACTCATTAATCAGTCTTTGATACTCGTGAATGAGTCTTTGATACTCATTAATCAGTCTTTGATACTCGTGAATGAGTCTTTGATACTCATTAATCAGTCTTTGATACTCGTGAATGAGT
>NZ_CAWPNJ010000068.1:0-39922 GCF_963889195.1 Calothrix sp. FACHB-168 | reverse complement strand
AATGCGCTATCAACTGCTGATTCCTGATTATCCAAATTTAATACTGGAGGTTCGCCAACAGTTAATTCTGGGTTATCAAATGCATCTAATCCACCAAAATCCAATGCGCTATCAACTGCTGATTCCTGATTATCCAAATTTAATACTGGAGGTTCGCCAACAGTTAATTCTGGGTTATCAAATGCATCTAATCCACCAAAATCTAGTTCACTATCAGCAACTGATTCCTGATTATTTAAATTCAATCCTGGAGTTTCAGCAGTTGTTGCTGGAGTATCAAATACATCTAATCCAGCAAAATCTAGTTCGCTATCAGCGACTGATTCCTGATTATCTAAATTTAATACTGGCGTTTCCCCAACAGCTAATTCTGGAGTATCGAATGCATCTAATCCACCAAAATCTAGTGCGCCATCAACGACTGATTCCTGATTATCTAAATTCAATCCTGGAGTTTCACCAACAGTTAATTCTGGAGTATCAAATACATCTAATCCGCCAAAATCTAATGCGCTATCAACTGCTGATTCCTGATCATCCAAATTTAATACTGGAGGTTCGCCAATAGTTAATTCTGGAGTATCGAATGCATCTAATCCACCAAAATCCAGTGCGCTATCAACAACTGATTCCTGATTATTTAAATTTAATACTGGAGGTTCACCAACAGTTAATTCTGGCGTATCAAATGCATCTAATTCTCCAAAATCTAGTGCGCTATCAACCGTTGATTCCTTCGTATTATCAACAACAGTTGTTTCTGGTGTATCAATATTGAACAAATCATCGTCCAGATTGTTAACAGAACTGGAAGCATTAGCCAATAAATTTTCTGTAGGCTGATTAGTAAATTCAGGAGTAAAGTCTAAAGGTTCTGGAGGTAGGGAGGTTGAGGAAAGTGATGTACTTTGGCGTAGCTCGTCGGAAACATCGCTTGTTTCTGCTAATAAGCTGCTAATATCTAATGCAGGTTCTTCTTGCTCATTCACAACAGGGATATTTTTTGTTTCAGTTGGTGTCAACTTGGCAAATAAATCCATCCCTGCATCGGCTGACAATATCAAATCTATCTGCTCATCTGTTTGCAAAATAGTTCGATCGAAGTCTTGCAAATCAAAAGTTGTTGGTGGTGGCGGTAATATTGACTCACTATCGCTAAAAAAGTCATTAGCCGCAGTAAATAAACTTTCTTCTAAAGCTTGAGCAACATCTTGCTCAATTGCTGCATCTAATTCTAGTTGTTGTTCTGTTTGTGCATCTTCATCCCAGAAATTTGGTAAATTTTCTGTTGCAGATGGAACTTCTCTGGGAATTTTTGGCGAGCGAGCGGATAAATCTGTAATTTCTGATTTATTGGCAAAATTTTGCGTATTTTCGGGAATTTCTGTAAATAAATTATCTACAGCCAAGAGTTCTGGCTGTGGTGAATCTAGTTTCGATTCTCTAACAGGAGTAATTTCTTCTAAAGAGTTATCCTGTAAATTATCTGAAAATACATTATTTAAATCAGTTGTTTCTTTATGATATATTTCTGCACCAGTAATTGCTTCATCGTTGATTTGTTTTAATTCACCATCAAGCAATATTTTGTTTTCATCTAATGCCAATTCTAATAAATCTTTGACTACATCTGGTGGTGCAATATCCCCAGGATACTCTAGAAGTATGTCGGCAAATTCCTCAATACTTTCATCATCATGATTTTCTAAATTTACATTTTTATTAACGAAATGATTTCCTGATATTTCCGATGCAGGTGGTATGGATTTTTCTTTTTTTGGCGAAATTTCACCGAATAAAGCGCCGAAATCTTCTGTTTGAATTATCGTGTTTTGGGAATAATCAATACTTTTATCGTCATCAAAAGATAGTAAGTCAGCTAAATCGCTATCAGTATCATCAGTATCGCTACTATTAATATCAATACCGAGATTACTCGCAGCATTAATATCTAAAATTTCTTCTTGTTGCCAAGTTTCATCAAGTTCTGGAGTTTCACCTTCAAATAAATCAGCAAGTGTATTTAACTCAGCTATACCAACTTCTGGCCCTTTCGGATCGCGATGACGATGACTCAGTGGAGTATCATCTTCATTGCTGGAGATAGAATTAAATAACAAAGGCAACTCAGTGGTGGTATTATCCTTTGTCGATGGAATCGCCTGTTCTTGCTGAGGTGGCTCAGATAGGGTAAATAAATTATTGATGTTGTCTGTGCTTTCATTAACAACATCATTTGTCATCGCAGGTAGCTCTGCTGCGATCGCATTATCATCATTATCAGCAAATAAGTCAGGCTCAGATGTATCCACTAAATCAGTGGTTTCCATCTCGAATAGCTCAACGTCTGGAAAGCTCAACAGTACTTCTAGCTGCTGACTAATGACAATATCTGCATCTTTTTCTTGAAGAACTAACTCTTGGGCGGTTTTGATTTCTGTAATCACAATTTTCGCCAGAGTTAGATAACTATTATCTGGATTAGCGATCGCATTTGTCACTGCTTTACATAAATTACACCATTTAGGTAAATTAAATGCCTCACCCAGCTGGAGTAACTGTTGACAACATTGCTGCAGACTTTGGCGACTTTGGGGAGTTGTTCCTTGTTTAAAAAGTTGCAACATTTCCCGCAGTGTCTGCATCACTTGGATTTGGAATTCGCTCCAATTCTGCTGTTTTTTGGCTACAGTGGGTGCAGTTGTTTCCTGGGGTGCTTTCTTAGAAGTTTCACCAGACACAATGCTGTTGTCTTCTTCTGCGTCGGAGAAATCCCTCTGCATAAAAATTTCTGTTAGTGTGTGGCTATTATCTGCAAAAGCTGGACGTACTTCTTTGGCTTTGCTGTCTACACCATTGGTTGCTTGTTGTACCAGTAATTCTAGATGCTGATTCAGCCATTGAAAGACCGGCTCAGTTTCTGACATCAAATTATTAGCAGTCTCTTCTGACAACCCATAAGGGCCGCTCAAATTTTCTAAAAGCGCTTTCAGGGTATCCGCAACACCAAGAAACAAAGACTCTAACTTTTGATCGACCTCGATTGGATTTTCTTTGAGAATTTTGAAACAATCTTCGAGGCGGTGAGATGTATGCTGGATGCTATTTAAACCAAGCATCGCTGCTCCCCCTTTAATAGAGTGAGCCGCCCGGAAGACTTCGTTGATCATTTCTGGGTCGTTCAGGGTACTCTGGAGATTTAACAACCCCTGCTCAATCGTATTCAGGTGGTCTCTTGCTTCTTCAATAAAATAACCCAAAATGCGCTGTTGTTGTTCCGGCAGCATAGTTTTTTCGCCAAGAGTCAATAGTTAATCATCAAAAGTCAAGAGCCAAGATTTGAACTTTGGACTATTGACTACATTATCTAGATTCCAGGGTTTCTACCCGGAAACGTTCTACGGAAGCGATCAAGTCACGGGATACACCCACTAAGTTTTGGAGTGCGCCAGAAACTCGCTGTGCTTCCTGGGAGGTTTCTTGTGCTGTTAGTTCTACGGATTGCATAACGTGAGCTACAGCACGCGATGTTTCAGTTTGTTCCACAGTATCGCTGGTAATTGAACGCACCAGAATATCAATGCGATTTGCCACTTGAATAATATTTTCTAGCGATCGCTTGGCTTCTTCGGCTAATTTAGTGCCTTTAATTACCTGTTGTGTCCCTTCTTCCATCGCCGTCATTACAGAGCCTGTTTCACTCTGAATTTGCATCACAATTTGTTCGATTTCTTTTAAGGATTTGGCAGATTTATCTGCTAGCTGGCGCACTTCATCGGCAACGATGGCGAATCCGCGTCCGGCTTCTCCCGCTCTGGCTGCCTCAATACTGGCGTTCAGAGCTAACAAATTGGTTCTAGAGGCAATTTGCGAGATTAAGGCCACAATCTTTGAGATTTCCTGAGAAGATTCCGCTAACCGCTTTACTTTGCGGGTGGTTTCTGCTACAGTTTCTCGAATTTCTAAAATACCCGCCACCGTATTTTCCACGGCTTCCCCTCCTTTCAGGGCGATGGTGCTAGCATCGCGGGCTACCGCCTCAGCTTCCCGCGCTGCTTCCGCCACGCGCTGAATCGAGTCGGTCATTACCTGTACGGAATTTAATGTGACTGCCAATTCTTCTGCTTGTCGCAAAGCATCGCTAGATAAGGCTCTGGCAAAGGTTTCCGAATTAGTCGCACCTTTGGTTACTTCCTTAGCGGCTACTTTTACTTGTTGGACGATATCCCGCAAGTTTTGAATTGTCAGGTTAAAGGCGTCGGCTACGGCTCCTAATACGTCGGCTGTCACTTCCGCTTGGACTGTTAAATCGCCTCTTGCTGCTCCTTCCACATCATCCAACAACCGAATTACTTGACGTTGGAGATTTTCTTTGGCTTCTTCCTGTTCGTCAGCTTTGCGTTGGGCTTCATTAGTGGTAGTAAAAATTACCCGTGCCATTTCATTAAAGCCAGTAGCTAGGAGTCCTAATTCATCTTCGGAATAGACTGTAGCTTGGACGTTCAGATTACCTTGGCGAACAGCATCAAACTGCGCTTGCAAATTCTCGGTAGTCCGGCGAATTTGCTTGATGGTAAAATTACCCATAAAGGCAGCAGTGGCAAATCCAGCTAGCCCAGCTGCTAATGACATTGCCCAGCCTGTGTTGCGTACTGATTCCCGTTGTTGGGGTGGGGAAAAATTCGTTGCGCCAAAGCTGACGATGGCTACCACTAGTGAGGAAACAATACCAACGCTACCTGCAATCAACCATTGTTTCTTTTCTAGGGGAGCATTCTCTAAGGGTGCTAACCAACTTTGCTCAACACTGACGACTGGTTCTAACTTAGCAACATCAACTTGGGTAAAAATTGGCATGGCTTCTTGGGAACCAGTAATCGAAAATAGTTCATCTTCGCGATCGCTATTTTCATTACTTCTTAAAGGTTCTGCACTGTAAGAGTCAGAATTGCTAGCCATGTCCAAGGAACCAGAATGCATAGCCACATCGCTGAAGCTAGAGTCTGCATCTGAGATGTCAAAGCCGGGAAGATTACCTAAATCGTCAAAGTCATCAAATTCATCTAAAAACTCTATATTACTCTGGGAATTACTTGCCTGAGGCTGATTGACTGGTTCTTCATCTGGCGTGAAACTGTCCGAGCCAAAAGCAGACTCAAAAGCGTCCAAATCAAAATTATCGTCAAGGTCTAAATTACTGGTTTCTACTTTGACACCCTTTTGCACCAGCTTTTCTTCTGGAGGCAAATCTCTACTAGCAGCAGAGACTTCTTTTAAGCTATCTTCAGCTTCTATGGGGCCTAACCAATTATGGGATGTAGTTTCAGCTATCTGCTCGTGATGACTAGAGGGTAAATTGTTGGTTTTTACGCCATTATCCCGCACAGAAGTTGGTATTTTAGCAAAATTGTCACTTTCCAGGCTATTGCTATTAAAATCTAAGTCTTCTGGTGGGTTATATTGTTCCCCAATCAAGAATTCTGTGGGTATTTCCCAGCTGTTGCTGATTGATAAATCAATTTCTGCAAAAGATGAATCGCTATCATTTTCTTCCAGGGAATTTGCCCCAGAATCAACAAAAGGATTGTTTGTACTGGAATGCTCAATACTGTTTTCTGTCTCATCTTCCTGCCAAAAAGCAGGTAATTCCAGATCTGCTTCTGCTTCCCAACTTTTACTTTGAGAATCTTGCTCGGTGGCTTGATTATCCAACTTAAAGGGGTCATCACTAAAAGATGCTGCAGAGTCTGATTGAGAATTCAAATCAGTACTGCTGTTTGCAGAGATATTAAAAGGACTATCCAAAGATAGTTCTTCTATTCCATCTGCTACTGCTTCATACTCGTCAAAAGCTTTATTATCAAAGCTGTTAGTATTAAGATCTGTTGTACTATGTGCTAAATCTTCAGTAGAGATTTGCTGATAGTTCTCTGGCGTCACCAGGCGATCGCTGGAATTACCTTGGTATTGATTAATACTTTCAATTCCATGTTTAGCAAAACCAATAATTTCCTTATTATCAGTTAACTGTAAGACTTTTTGATATTCGGCTTTGGCAATATCATACTGTTGTAAAACGTAGTAGATGTGACCCCGTAACAAATGGGAGTTAGGGTCATCTGGTAAATTTTGCACTACTTGGTCAACTAAAGTAGCGGCAACATCATAATTTTGTTGCGCATAAGCTGTACAAGCCTGCTTATATATTTCTAAGTAATCTTCTATACTTGCTCCCATATCCACCCTCCCAATTTCATCCTGCCCACCTCGCACTCCGCAAAATTGCCATTTGATCGAGCAGTCTTAGACACTGATTTTTTTTAGTATCTAGTAACCACTCACCGCGTAAAAAGGGAGCCATCGTATCCAGCACATGAGTTGGTAGCATGAGATTTTGGACATCTAGCCAGTCCATACCACCGATTTCATCTACCGCCAAGCCCACGATTGTGTCTTGATCTTCGATAGCAATTACCGGAATTTCTGCTCGATCTGTGTTTAGCGCGGTTGCTTCCCCGAGAAATTGACCCAAATCAGCCACCCAAATTACTCGACCTCGTAAATTTAGAGTACCCAAAAGTAAAGGAGAAGCATTAGGAATCGGCGTGATTCGATCGGGACTGAGTTCCATAACTTCTCGAATTCCAGTTGCAGGTAGTGCAAACTCCTGGTGCGAAGGAATGTAAAACCGCAAATGTAATTCACCTTCAGGACTTTCTACTTGTAATTCAGGACGGAAGTGGTCTTGACTACCACCACTTAAAAAGTCCGGTTTACTGACCATGTTATTTTCATCCTTATCCTCGCAGCAGTTGTTTGACTGTTCCTACCAACTCAGTTGGTTGAAACGGTTTGGCTATGTAAGCGTCTGCACCCTGTTTCATGCCCCAGTAGCGATCGAATTCTTCCCCTTTGGAAGAACACATCACTACCGGGACATTTTGGGTTTTTGGGTCGGATTTTAACCGCCGACAAACTTCATAGCCGTTCATCCGGGGCATGACAATATCCAAGACCACCAAGTCGGGAGGTGCGCTTTGAATAGATTCCAAAGCTTCGACTCCGTCACTAGCATGGGTGACTTTTAAGCCACTTGCTTTCAGGAGGTCTGTGATCATCTCCCTTTGTGCGATACTGTCTTCCACAATCAGAACTGTACTCATAAATGCCTATCTACCTCCTGATGTAGACGTTCCCGATTTGGAACATTCCCTGATTTTTCCGCAAGCATTTAGTGTATTAATTAACCTTATTCCTTCACTAATTTACTAAATAATAAATTTGTACTACTTAGATTGGGCTGGCTGTTTCTGTGATAACATTTTTTACCCCATCTTTTAGCGGATCAACAAGTCTAGTACCGCTACCGAGTCAGTCAAAAGTCAAAAGTCAAAAGTCAAAAGACTTATATTCTGGGCTTTTGCGCCATTAAGAATGGTATATTTATTGACGCCGTACGGTACTAGTGTTTTTTTGTATAGCCATGTAATAGTCTATTTCAGATAAGTCTCTATAAGTGTCAGTAACTCAGTATCTCTCAAAGGCTTTACTAAATAATCAGTAGTTCCTACCATCTTTGCTTTAACGCGGTCGAGAAAGCGATCGCGATCGCTCAGTAGAATAATGGGCAATAGCCGAAATGCGGTTGACTGTCGCAGCATTGCACAAATCTCATACCCATCTAATTCCGGCATCGCCATGTCACAAAAAATCATATCTGGCTTGAGTTGAAAAATCAGACTGAGAGACTCTAGGGGATTTGTTAAAGTTAACACTTCATATCCTTGTGGTTGCAAAATAGATTTAATCGCCTCACTGTTACTGTGAGCTTCTTGGATACTAAGTATACGTACTTTGCTCTTGGACTCTACCGCAGAATTTTCTCTATAGGGGTCAAAATCACAAGTGTTTGAATATACTAATTGCAGCCAACCTTGCAGCACATAAGGATATATAGCCTTGGCGACTGTGTAAACATCGCGGTTGAGACAACGAGCTAGCTGTCGCAGAGAGGTTTTACCATCTGCCCAATATGTGAGCTTATTAATTGTTGCTACTGGTAAACCACTGTGGGATTGAACTTCTTCAGAAATTACTGGCACTTGATTGGGAGACTGAATATGTGGATACATTTGCTGCCAATTTTGCAATTGCTTGACAATTTTCTTGATGAGCGGACTAATCTCCCAGGTTGTTAATTGGGGGGTAAGCACCGTCCCGTGATGAAAACTGAAGCAACCAGCGTGCAAACTCAGCAAATCAAACAAAGTTTCACATACCAAACCGTACAAAATCTCACGAGCAACCTTGGGTTGAATCAGATTGCGCTCCAGCAGTTCCCAGAGATAGCTATACTCAGCCACATTGACTGAATCTAGGGAAGCTAATTTGAGGTCTTTTAGCTGTAGCTTGACTCGGTAATGTCGGAGATAATCGTCAATCCTAGATAAACTACCATCTCCTTGTTGGCAATAGATAATCTGGCCGTTGACAAAAAAGATAAACCAATACTGTTGTGGTTTGCAGCTGAAGCAATGATGGTGTCTGTTTACCTCTGCACTAAATTTTTGGCAGGGGCAACTATTATGGGTTGTCACCAACAATTGACCAGTTCGCTGTCCCCACTCAATCAATTGCAGGATACTAGGAATATCAATTTCATTTAAATCTCCCTGCATTGAGGTCAAAGGTACTCCTTGTAATTCTATTTACATACTTTATTAATTTTGCCCAGTAATGTTTTTATGATTAACTTGTCAGACAAGTTTAACTGACTAACTGACTTTTGACTGAAAAACATAACTTCCATGCTGGCTGCGACCTGAATTTAGCTATTGTGGGGAATAGCAAGATGGCTTCACCAAATTTTTAAACTTGTGCCACTAGTACCAATGTGCGGAATTCGTAATTCCTTCTACCCAGTTTTAAAACCGCACTGCGCATGGTTTAGGATATTTCGCTGGGGTAATTGATTTACACCCACGAGTACTAAATATGATTTTTGCTAATTGCTGCTAGAGAAATATCTAGCAAAAATCAGAAAAACTACCATTGGTGCTGCATTTCCCTTCATTAAGGACGGTCAGCAATTTTCCTTAATTTTTCGTAATACACTTTGACAAAGCTAGTGATCGCACGGTAGCCATCATTATTGCCATCAGCACAAAATATAAAGGCGCGATCCACACATCTATATTTAGCAAATATGTAACCAGATGTGACATATCATCTCTATAAATAGTTTTGTATATTTTGTTTGTCTTGTTCTCTGTTGCCGGATGACCTCAGGCAAACTCACAAAAATACCTAAGATATAACTCAAATCACGGACATCAAGTACACAAAAGGACTAACGGTGTGCTGTATTTAGCAGAAGTACAAAAGCAAAAAGGCAACTTACTCACTACCAATTTACTCAGTAGTAATTCCAAAACTGAATTGAAACTCCTGGCTTGTCAGCGAACCGATCAGAATTGGACTACTGTGTCAGAGGATGTGATTGCGGCAGAGGAAGCCAGCAAATTAAATGATGGCGCACTGGTATTGGTAGAACTGACTCCTAACCGCCAGGTACAACGCATTCAAGAAGCTGGGCGTCCACTAGTGAATATTTTGCAGAATTTTTCTCGGCAGTTAGAAAAATTCAAGTCGAAAGAAGAAGAAATCGATCAGTGGAAGCAATCATTGACATTTCAGGCACAAGAATTGAATCGTCGGGAAATGGAAATGGAAGTGCGCTTAGAACAGTTGCAAAATATGGAAACTGATTTTCAGCAACTGGAGGCGCAACAACAGGAATGTGAAAGCTCGCGTACAGAGATTGAAAAGTTGCAACAAGAAATTGAGCGCAATCGTCAAGAACTGGAAGGAGCTTGGGAGCATTTGCGCGGCGAACAGCGTCGTTTAGAAGAATCTCAAGCAGAGGCTCAAAAAGGGAAGACATTAGACGAAGAGCAAAGTCGAGTACTGCGGGAATTAATCGATCGCCTTTCTAGTCGGGTTGCGCCCACAGAAACAGTGCGGGAACAATTGAATTTTGCATTTGAGTTAGTTGAAAAGCAGCAAGATACTTTAAATCAACACTGGGAAAAATTAGAGCAACAGAAAACTGTAGCGACGCAAAAGCAAGAGGAACTTGATCGCCTAGTACAAAGCTTTAGCGATCGCCAAAATAGCTCGGAAGAGGCTCAAAATTCTCTCTACCAACAAAAGGCTGAGTTAAAAGTGAATATGGCAATTCTGGCTAGCAAGCAGGAATATGCGGGAATTTTGAAGACGCAATTACGCAATCTAGAAGGTTTATATCAAAATATCGAGTCTGTTTCTGGAAGCTGTAGCGGTGGAATGCTGGCGCAAGTTGATGTGAAAGCTTTAGAAAACATGGCTTTAGACGAACTGCAAAAAGTGGTGCAAGATTTGCAGGAGAAGTATGATATCGACTCTAGTTTTGTTCAAGACCAAGAACAAGAACTAAAATACAAACAAGAAGCGATCGATGCATTAGAAAAAAAGATTCATCAAGCATCTGACCAAGATGTGATTAATCTAGAAATGGAACTGGCAGATGAAAAAGACCTCTATCAAATGCTCAACCAAAGTTTGGTAGGACAACGCCGGAATTTGCTCCAACGTCAGAAGTTACTTAAGCAACATCAAACAATACTTTTAAAAAAGCAAGGACATACTGTTGCTAATGAAGCAGAAGACAATTCCATTGATTTAGAGCCGATTCTGTTACAAACTGAAAACCAGCGTCAACAACAGTCTCAAGATTTGCAAAAATTGGAACGCGAGATTGAACAAATGCAAGCTGGGATTGACTTAGCCCAAGGAATGGTTGACAATCAAACTCATGACTGGGAAGAACAGCGTCAAGAACTGAAAAAACTGGAAGAAAACCTACAAGCTCTGCGGACAGAAACTACTGAATGCTGGAGTCGGGTGAATATTTATCAAGAGTCTTTACAACCTATTCAAGACTGCTTGGATGGTTTACGCCAAAAGTTACAAGCAATGGTTGAATCTTTAGCTGAAGTTCAAGAAACTGGTGATTATCAACTCCAGGCTATTGCCCAAATGCGCGAGACACTGCGTGAGTTAATGTCTCAGCCAGAATTGCTTGCATCTTAAATTGAGGCGACATTTACCGACATTTACATTTAAGTAAAAATGTAAATTAAATCACCTTGTACTTGAGCGATCGCACCACCGGGAAAGGGATCTGTTTGTGTCCGATTAGGCGCTGTAATTAAATTAGTTAATTTCTCGATATGTTCAAAACTGGGTGCATCTGGAAGTATTTGTTGTAAGACTTGACGCATAACACGCCGTTGCAGTGCTAGGGGTGCTGTTTGCAAGATGCGACGATTGAGGCTTACAGGAACAATTGCTACAGGAGTTAAGCCGATTGTGGCTGCTTCCCGCAACTCCTGGGCGACATTCTCTAAATATTCCACTTCGCCTTGGAGTAGTTCGGCTGTTTGGGCTAAAGCTGATTCAACTTTGGGGTTAAAATTTGTTTGCAGATATGGAATTAACTCTTGGCGAATGCGGTTGCGGGCGTATTGTAAATTTTGATTGGTGGAATCTTCCCATATTGGCAGATGGAATTCATCACAAAATTGTTTTGTTTGGGTACGGGTAATTTCTAACAGTGGACGCACTAGGGTAATGTTTTCTGTGAGGGGACGTTTCCAAGTCAGTGCTTGCAAACCATCAGCACCTGTACCGCGAATTAAATTATATAAAAGAGTTTCGGCACGATCGCTAGCTGTGTGTCCGGTGACGATACAATGGTAATTATTTTTCTGAGCGATCGCGCTTAAAACTTGGTATCGCCAATCCCTTGCTGCTGCTTCACTAGTTAACTCTTTGTCAGCAGTTTCTAAATAAAATAATATATCCCAGCTTTTCGCCAGTTGTTGTACATGAATAGCATTAGCTTGGGAGTCAGTACGCCAGCGATGATCGCAGTGAGCAATAGCTAAATCCCATCCCCATTTTGCTTGTAAATCTAAAAGTAATTTTATTAAGCATAAAGAATCTTGTCCGCCAGAAACCGCGACTAATAGGCGTTGATTCCGCTCAAATAAGCAGCGCATTCGGATTGTGCGATGTATTGTTGCATGTAGATGAGTCCATACCATTGATATTTTGCGCCCCAGAATGCATATCGTTGTCTATTTTATCTGTGGCTTCTAGATGTTTGATTGCTGCAATCTGGGGATTTGATGGTTTTCCGCTCTAATCTTGCTTAGAAAGAAGGACTATGTTCTTTATCCCAACATTTATTATCATGCCATTCTCTTTGAGTATCTTGGCATTCGGCGGCATTATCAATCCAAGGTATTGATGTGGCATAAGGTGATTCTTTGTTGGAGTATAAAAAAGAGAATAAAGACGCAGAACTTGAGGAATGAAAGAGGGAATAAATGATGATAAATGTAGAAATTGGTAGACCTAGTAAAAATCCCATCACTAGAACAATATTCTTGAATTTACCATTTTTTTTACCAGTAGAAAACCGTGGTCTTTTCTTCTTAGCCTTGAAATTTAATAACACAATATTAACCTGAACGAATATCTACTTATTTTGCATCCGTAAAGGATAGTTATATTGTATGGAATAAACCGCGAGATTAACTATGATGATCTTACTGTTTCTATTTTGTAAATTTTTGATTATTTATAATAAATATACAAAATAAACACAGTAAAAATCAGGTTTCTTTACTGAATATTTTCCAGAATTACCGAAATACTTAATCAAAAATTAATAAATATTTTAGAGAAATTCATCAAAAGCATCCGGATGAAAAAGACAAAGGGAGCAGAGGAAATAAAAATATAAATTGTAGAGAAGCAGAAGTATTAGAAGACAAAAAAAACCTCCCACAAGGGGAGGCTGAATTAATTGAGCGGAGACAATTTTGATAACTTACAGCCGAACAACAGCGATCGCGCCTCCCAATGCGGAGAAAATAGCGGAGACAACGGCTGTCGCAAATAACCACCAAGCTGCTGTGGCGGCGGCTTTGCGGGTTTCTTCTGCTTGTCGCTGTGCTTGATGTTTGACTTGTTCTAAACGGCGCTGTGCTTCGTGGTGTAAGCGTTCTGCTCTTTGAAGAACGGTGTTGCGCGCGCCTTCAATTTGGTCAATAATCTGGTTAGCATCGTCTTCGGAAATATCTTCACGGGAACTGATAATGGCGACTAAGGTATCGCGGTTAAATGACGATAGGCGATCGCGCAATGCATCAAATCCCGCTTGGGGATCGTCAAATAATTGGCGAACATCACGCTTAATACTATCGTAGTTCAGTTCTGGACGCTCCAAGGAGTTGAGATAGTTACGGATACGGGCAAAAACCCCATCAATGACATCTTGGATGCGGCGCTGAATTCCGCGTATTTGCTCGACAAATTGCTCGCGCACCGAGACGATGTTATCAGCAATTTTCGCTGCTTCCTCATCGGTAATATCTTCGCGAATCTTCAGCAGAGCGATAATTGTCGAACGATCGAAATGCGCCAAGCGATCGCTAAAACTTTCTATCCCTACGCGCGGATCGTGCAGTAGTAATTGTAAGTCGCGTTTGATACCTTCAGGGTTGAGTTCTTCTTTACCTGTTTGCCGCAAATACTCTTCTAAATAGGCTTGGAAGGTTTCTACTCGCTGCTGAGTTCTGGTAGCTAAACGACGGGGCGCACGCACAATATTGCGAAGCGAATTTTGTACAGAATCAATGATTTCATTAACTTGCTGTTCGCTTAAGTCTTGGCGTTGACTCAGTAATTTTACGAGTGTGTCTCTGTCTACCTGAGACAAGCGACGACGCAGAGCTAAAGCGCCTTCCTGGGGGTTTTCAAACAATCGATTTAAATCGCGCTGAATCCCTTCGGGGTTGAGTTCAGCTTGGCCTGTATTACGTAAGTAGTCAGCAATGGTAGTGCTAACCGAGTCGTATTGCTCCTTCGCTTTATCAACTACAGCTTGGGGCGCGTGGCGGATACTGTGCCATGAATGTTCTACAGTATCAATAATGCGATTTGCTTGGTCTTGGCTGATATCTTGGCGCTGACTCAACAATTGTACTAAGGTATCGCGATCAAAACGCGCTAATCTTGCTCTCAGGGCGATCGCTCCTCCTTGGGGATCTTCTAATAGGCGTTTGAGATCGGCGCGAATTGCATCGGGGTTGAGTTCGCCTTTGCCGGTATTACGCAGATATGACTCTAAATTCAGCCAGAGAGTTTCAGCTTGATATTTTGCCTGATCTGCGAGATTTTTTGATTCGATTAAAGCGCGATCGCGTTGTTTTTCTAAATCATCGAGAATCGCGTCGATTTCATAAGGCTGAATATCATTGCGTTGAAACAGTATTTGCTGCATTTGATGGCGATCGATCGCCGCTAACCGCCGGGAAAGGGTTTCATAATCTGCATCTGGATCTGACAACAAAGGCCTAAAATCCCGTTCAATTCCTTCCGTAGTTAAATCAGCTTTACTGGTAACAAGTAGATAGCTAGAAACGCGACGTTGCAAATCTTCTACTATTTCTCGTTCTTCAACCGCAGTTACCGTCACCAATACTGATTGGCGCACAGCTTCTAAGCGATCGGCTATGCGTTGAATTTGTCCTTGAGTCAGCAGTCCCCGATTTTGCAAAATATTGACAAAATCATTGCGAGAAAGGCGCTCTAGTTCTCGCCTAACTACTCCCGGATCTGCGGCTGGATCGTAGATAACATCACGGAATTCTTCAGCAATTCTTTCTGAACTGAGTTGCCAAGCGTAAGTATTATACAGGTAGTTTTCTACATCAGCCCGAATTGGGCTATAGGGTTGAGAAGCTGCGGGTAAACCTAGCTTATCGGCTTGTTCAGTAATTTTGTCTTTAGCAGTGGATAGAGATTGCCAAATTTTTTCGACATCTAAATCTGACAAATCTGTTCTCCCCAAAACCACACCAGTCAAAGCCGAAAGTCCTTGCTGGATTGTACTCTGAATTGGGCCTGGGGCTGCTTTTTGGTCAGCTTCTTGAGAACCACGAGTTTCTGCAATTAACCTTTCCAGCTTGGCGTTGAGTTCATCAGTTTTAGTTTGTCCTGGTGGTAGAGATTTCAAGTAATCAACTAATTCCCCTAAACGGTCTTGGGCTGGTGCTTGCTGGCTGACTACTTGTTGCCAGAGTTTATATAATGTATCAGAGATTCGCTTAACATCGCGTTTAGAAAGGTCAGTGCGACTACTAACTAAATCGATAAACTTTTGACGGTCGATATTGCGTAGATCGGGGTTATTAGCGATCGCTTGAAATTGGGGATCTTTGAGTAAGTTTTCAAAATCACTGCGGATTTTCGATAGATCCAACTCTGGGGGACGCAATCTGTCGAGGTAATCTTCGACATTTTCCCTGATGCTAGTTGGATCGATCCCGCTTCCTAGTTCCCGGCGGACAGCCGCAGCAGCAGCTTCAGCTGTAGCTACAACTTGATTGCTCACAGTTTTCGCACCCAATGCAGCCGTCGCCGTCCCCATAATTGCTTGAAAGCCAGAGGTAGCAGTGTTCACCACTGAGCCAATTAAAGAACCGACTGTAGTGGAACTTACCCACATCAAGAGTAAAAAGTAAGCACCCCAAATTACTAGTCCCAAAGTTGCACCCAATCCCGGATCTAATACCAAGAGACTGAGTTTTACTGCTAAAAAACAAGCAATTAATAAAGCAACCGTAACAGTAACTACCGTCCAAATGCCTACAGCTGTACCAATTTTGCGAATAGTACCGCCCAAACTTCCCGCTTCTTCGCGATCTGAGTCTGAGTCAGATGAATGTCCCAGGTAAGAAATACCCGCAGCCACCGAGAGATTTGTTAATACTATTTGAAAAGCAAAAGCGAGAATTACACCAGAGATTAAAGCCACAAAAAACCGCGGCCCAGAAGTGAGAACCGATGCTTGTGCTGGCGATACACCTGTTGAGTCTACTGGAACCTGTGCCACCCACAATAGTGGTTTGTAGAGTCCCAGCATAATTTCTGTACTTTGAATCATTGTATTTCCTTTTTCTAAGCTTAAATTTGGGGAAATTAAGAATTACACGAGCAGAATTTTTCTATTTATTGGGAAAACAATCACGTCTGTAGCTTTCAGAATCGTGGAATTCAGGCATTGTCAGCATCTCTCCACAGTTTGAATAGCATATCTAACGCAGGATAGAAATATTGATTGCACTTCTAGCAAAAGTCTGAATTTATCAGTTTGGGTAAGCTTTTCAGATGAATAGTCAAAAACGCCAAAATATTTAGTGAATAAGTTGATTAAATAGTTTGTAAAACTTACTAATTTCTGATTTGGAATATAGATAAATCTCTGTATTTTGCTGTATTTTTTCTGAAAAAATTAAATCTTAATAAAAATTCCACCCACGGATCGGAGTTTTGTAGGGGCGGGTTCACCGATATCTTGATTTATTCACAAAGAACCAAATAAACCTGCCCCTACTGACATCTGACACACAAAGCGCAATAAATATGCGATCGCTTCTTGAGATGGAGGAGCGATCGCATAAATTAAGTAATTAATGAAAGCTTAATTCACCTGGGCGCGGAACCGAACAAAACCATAAGAATTAGTAGGTGTTCCAGGTGCGGTTGCATTTGGCACATCACCTAAATTAACAACCACAGCACCGTTTGTATTGGGGATTGTGGTATTGGGGTCGCCATCACAGTCAATTTTCGGGTATTTTGTAGTTGGTTCGACCCCAGGAAGGAAGTATTGAGCAATATCTCCATCATCAGCATTACTGTAAGCTTTGATACTGCCATTGAAATTGATCGCAATACCGCGATCGCCTGAACCACTGGGATCGGGAGTTACACCTGTGTTGAAAGCAGTCGGGTTAAAGGTAGTATTTGCTGGGACTAAATCGCAGAACAGAGCATTCTTGGCTGTAACATTTCCTCCAGACAGGAAGTAAATCGTATATTCAATTTCATCCCCAGGAATGATTTTGCCACCATTGACACCACCAATCAATAAAGTGTTGGGGTCAGGCCATTTATCTGTATCTGGCTTGGCTGGTGGGGTTGGGTTATCCAAGGTATTGTCATCATAGGGATTACCTGCTTCATTAATATAAGCTGCTAAGTTATCCCCACCATTGGTAGTAGTTGCATTATTAATTTTGGTGATTCTTTTTACCAAAAGTACGTTAGGATTGCTCACCTGAATACTGAGTTGATAATCTTCCACTTCGCCATTACCCACCGCACCGTTAGGGGTAGAAGTCGTTAAACTAGCACTATCACTCAAGCGAAAACGAGCATAGGTATTTCCGACTGTTAATCCAGTAATACTCGTCCAGTTGAGAGTGACATTTTGCGGACTCGCATTATTGGGAATGGATTGCGCCACACCTTCAGTAGCTTCAAATTGACCATTTTTATTCAAGTCAATCCAACCAACTAACTTAGCTTCACTCCCGGTTGTATTGGTGACGTTAACAGTTGCTGAGTAGCTAGTGCTATTTGTGGTTAAAGTAGTGGAGAAAGTAACACCATCTTCATCATCTGTAGCTGTAGTATCATCAGCCGTGGCGCTAGCATTTTGTAATGTACCATCATCAGCATCGGCAACATTAGTACCTAGTTTTAAGGTATTAATAATTGTATGACTGGCTCCGCCATCACTACTAGTGGTTTGATAGTTCCCTGCGCCTGTACCCGTTCCTGTATCCGGTGCATCCCCATAGTCAATATTAGTAATAGTCAGTTGATAATCTTCCACTTCGCCATTACCCACCGCACCGTTAGGGGTAGAAGTCGTTAAACTAGCACTATCACTCAAGCGAAAACGAGCATAGGTATTTCCGACTGTTAATCCAGATATACCCGTCCAGTTGAGAGTGACATTTTGGGGACTCGCGTTGTTAGGAATAGATTGCACCACACCTTCAGTAGCTTCAAATTGACCATTTTTATTCAAGTCAATCCAACCCACTAACTTAGCCGCACTCCCAGTAGTATTGGTGACGTTGACAGTTGCTGAGTAGCTAGTACTGTTTGTGGTTAAAGTATTGGGGAATGTAACACCATCTTCATCATCTGTACCTGTGGTATCATCAGCCGTGGCGCTAGCATTTTGTAATGTGCCGTCATCAGCGTCGGCAACATTAGTACCTAGTTTTAAAGTATTAATAATTGCATGGCTGGCTCCACTATCACTACTAGTGGTTTGATAGTTCCCTGCGCCTGTACCCGTTCCTGTATCCGGTGCATCCCCATAATCAATGTTGGGAATAATACTAAGTCTGTAATCTTCTACCTCCCCATTTCTACCGCCACCGATAAAATCGCTGGTAGTGAGAGGATCGTTATTAATCCGAAACCGAGCATAAGTAGTTCCTGTAACTAAGCCACTTAACCCTGTCCAGTTGAGGTTGACATCTCCATTAGTTCCAGTAGCTATAGTTTGTACTAAACCTTCACTTGCTTCAAATGTACCATTGCGATTAAAGTCAATCCAACCACCTAAGTAAGCATTAGCGCCAGAGGTATTTTTTACCTTGATTGTGACAGTGTAGTTAGTAGCATTATTTACTAAGGTATTAAAACTAGTGACACCATCTTCATCATCACTAGTCAGAACATCGTCACCATCAGCATTGACATTCGGTTGACCATCCGTATCTTTATCAGTAGCAATAGTACCTAAAAATATATTAGTACTCAATATCTGACTGGCTCCGATTCCTTCGCCACTGCTATTGGTTTGATTTGTACCGTAGGTATCAGGAGCATCACCAAAGTCATTATCATCAACATCAGCAATGATGGCTGTATTCACTAACTGTTGGGAAGAGCCAAACACCCAAGTATCCATGAAGCGCGTATCTCCGATAGAACCAGATGCAAAATTCCCCCAAGTGTGTCGTCCATCAACAGTTCCTGATGTTCCGCCGTTGGGAAGGTTAGACTTACCATTTTGAGCACTTAAGTAAGTTTGATCGTCCCAGTAAACTTGAGTGGGACTTGTGCTTGACGATCCAGTTGCTTTCCAAATTGTTAATCCATTGCCTCCTCCTAGAGTACCACTTGAAGTTCCACCACTAGTTTCTGAGTCAAAGGCAACGAAGTGATATTCACCAATTCGGATTTGCAGTTTAACTGGATAAGTACCAACAGGAAGAGCAGTACCATTGGCATCAGTTCCATTCCAAGTAACTTGTTTGAGAACGTTAGCACTTATTGTGCCAAAGAAAACTTTATCGCCAGCCCCAAACACTCCATTTTTATTAGTATCTATAGTGAGTTCATAAGTTCCATCTACATCAGTTGTAAATTCAAAGCTACCTGTATCTTGAATACTAGCGGTGGCTGGATTAGGGGTAATGGTATTGTCTTCTCCTGATGAATCAATAAATCTAAAGTTTAATATGTTTGGTGACACAGGTTCAGGTAACAAAGGCGAAAATGACATTGCTGTAGGATAGGACAGATAAATCGGAAAATTACGGTTACGTGGCGGAGAACCCAAAGCAGGGTTAGCAGCAGGGGTACTACTAGGCCCTGGGGCGCTATACCGTGAGTAAGGTGGATTCAGACCAATGCCATTGGCAATAATATCGTGTCTTTGGGGAGCAAATTGATTTAAGTCTAGTTTCCAAATATATTCTGTACTAGGTCGCCCACCAGGAGTTCTGACATAAAAATCCCCATCATAAGATCCGGCGTTAGCGAAAGAATTTCCTGCATTAAATGCCCAAGCTGGTGCCCAAACTCGCCCTAAAGTTGATTTGGGATCGGGGTTAGTAGTTGTGTTGGGGGTAACGGTAAAATCCCAATAGGTGAGTGCAGCATTATCCGCAGTCGCATTACTATCATTGAAACGGATTTCATAAGTGCCTGCTCCACCGGCGGGGATTTGAATCTTAATGGCATTAGTTAATGCGCCATTAGGATAAGCAACTTTAGTACCACTACCCACATCCGCAGTACAGATAGCTGCTGTTGTTTGAGTTGCAGTTCGAGCATTTCCTGTGGTGATCCGAATAGAACTAAAGTTACTACCTGCAGTCGCAGTATTAGTTAGTCCGCCAACGACAGTACCCCCACCCCTACTAGGTACAAGTGTGGCATTGTTGTAGTTAATTTCATTACCAAAACCAAGACCGGATGGTGATGCGGTACCTGTCCCTGCTGGGCCGAAAATTTCCACATCAGCAGTATTACCAGGGGCTGACGTACACAGGGAGATATTGATTACTTCTCCTGCTTCAGCATTGATAAGCACTGGACGATCATGTGGGGGTGCAACAAAGCTAGCATTATTGTAAGTAGTTTCAAATAGATATACATTTAATCCATTACCAGTAGCAGCGCCTCCAAGTTGACTAGTAGCTTGGTGAATACCTTCGGAACGTGCTAAGGGAATAAACCACAAATAAATACCACTAAAGTTAATTGTGAAGATAAAAGCCATGAAAGTGGTAAATAAGAACCGCCAACAGCGATCGCGTCTTTGACGGGCAAATATTTTTAATAGTCTCCACTTATGTTGGCGAGTAATTTTCATATATGTCTTTTTTAGAACTTTATATATACATATAAATACTGCTATCGTGAAACTGATGTAATTTATACCTCACGCCTAATCAATCGAGAGGGAAAATCTTAACCGGAAAGAACAGAGGTAGAGGCTACATCAATTACTGAGTAGTTGTAGGAGATATGGCTTTGAGGGAGCGAATCAGGGCTAGATCTGCTGGTTCAGATGTTCCATACTGGGGATGAATTGCGATCGCACTTAACCGTTCTCCGTTCTTTAGGTTTCCCAATTTCACAGAGAATCTACCATCGCTATTGGTATTTACTGTGGCGATCGCTTCGTTTAATGTGCCTATATTGCTATTGACTTCACTGACTTTATAAATTTCCACGACAGAATCAGGAACCGCTAAACCATCCAGGGTTACTGACTCATCTTGTAAAATAAAAAACTCCCGACTGAGAAATTTGGGAGCATCAATGCCAAAGTTACCCGCCTGACGGTGACGTTGATAGCTGTCATGGACTGGATTTACCCCATCGCCTTGTTGGTAGTCAATAACACCCACATTTTGCTGACTTACCAAGTCAATGCTTAGTCCCTGTAGTTTGGCAAATTGGTTATTTTGAATTTTGTTACCTTGGCTTTGGGGATAAGCGGCGATTGTTACCCCTGTCCCTGGCTGATCGGTGATTTTGTTATTCACCACTTCATGTCCCTTCCCCATCAGGTAAATTGCGGCTCGTTGCAACTGCTGACCGTTATTACTGATGGTGTTATTGCGAATTTTTACTGCCCCTTCTGGTTTAAATAAGTACAGGCCACTGCCAGCATTAAATTGAATGGAGTTAGCAGTAATTTGAGCGTTGTTAATTATACCTTCTAAACGAATGGCATCGGGCATTCCTGCCAAGCCATTGTGAGAAATAATGTTGTTTTTAACTTGTAAATTTTCTGCTCGTACTGAGGTAATAATACCGCTACCATCATGATGGGCAATGCGATTATTTTGGATGATTGTTCCCAGACTGTTAAACACAGATACGCCAAAAGCCGAGGTTTTAGTAGGAATACTTGCATCTGGTGCTATACCCAGCCAGTTATTTTCAATAACCACATCTTTCGGCGGTGTAGAGGAGAGATTTTGATACTTTTTATTCTCGAAAACTTCCGAAAGTGGTGCAATAAAAATATCTGCGGGGGGGAGACTCGCAGTAGCGCCATGACGAGCATTAAATCCATAGATACTTAAGCCGCGAATAGTCACCCCATCAGCAATTACAGTAAAACCACGGATGATATCTGCATTTTTATTAGGCGTAATGGCGACAACGGGTGATTTAGCCTCATCATATCCTGGTTGTGTAGTGCCATCTATTAGCAAACCAGGACTAGCTAGAGGTGGTAATAATTCTTGGAGTGCGATCGCTCTTTCTTGAGGTGGTAAATTAAACTCAATGCGGGAGGATAAATTATTACCAAGGCTTTGCACCTGAGTTTTTTCGCGATCGCTCAACTGCTCAATTGACAAGGTACCATTAACAAGTGCGATCGCTTCTCGTAAAGTCACTACATCATCAGCCTTTATCGCCCCATCTTGGTTGCTATTTACCACTACTCTGATAGAAGGTAGGGGAGACTGACTTACAGCGATTTCTGCCAATGTCAATACTAAAATAGCCGTAGTCAGAATTTCATTCCCGAATACAGACCGATAAAAATTGATTAATTTAGAAAAAACCTTCATATATTTAACTTTTCATCTAAAATCTGAAAAATAGACAATACTACAGCATTTTTGTCTTGATATTTCCTAATGTTGAATTTTTTTTCAATCGTTGCACCACAGATTCTTGTTGCTGGGGTGGTGCAATTTTTTGCTGTCCAAAACCATCAAATAATTCGTTGAGTTTGAGTGTTAAACCCAAATAAGCGCCACCTGCGGAACGAGTACCGGAAAAATCGCGGTCATCGACTCTACCAAACACGTAGCCAGCCGCCAAACGCAAGTTAGGACTAAGATAATAACCCGCTTCAATTACAAAACCTGTTTCGGTGTAAGTAGATTGATTAATTACCCGCGCCTCACCCACTAAATCCATGCTGTATCCCAGGCGATAGGTAGCGCGAAATTGTGCCAGATTTACTGTATTCGTACCAACTAAATCGTTAGCTAGGTAAGAAGTACTTTGACGCAGGGCATATTTACCATAAAATTCCCATTGCCAGTTAGGTGCATAAATAGCTTCTACTGCAAAGGTATGGTCTTCTGAACCAGTACCGCTTCCTAAAAGGATGGTATCAGGAGTAGTTGCGGGATTTTGCCGATATTCATAACGCAAAAGGGCGTTAAATTTATCGTCGTTGGGGTCGCGGTAAGCTAAACCCACCTTCAGGTTGACTGTATCTCCTAATCCTGTCAGCCGTTGATTAGCAGAATTTGCTTGTTGATAACGTACCAAAGCTGTCAGAGATGGAGAAATTTTCCCCGTAGCTGCTGCTGAGATGACGGTATTAGAACCACCAGAGGAACTACGATGTTCGTAGCGGGCGCTGGCTTGAAAATCAGGGTTATCACTGTATTCTAGTCCAACACTGTAACTATCGCCACCATCAAATCCAATGGAAGAAGCGCTTTGACCAGGGGCGAAAGGTTGGGCAAATTGCTGACCTGCGCCAGTGCGTTGGAAGAAACTACCAAATACATGTTCGTAAGCCAAATTTAACCGCAAACCAGGAGCAATAGTCCAGCGATTATTCAAACCAATTGCGCCTTGGGTAGTGATTTCGTTAGCACCGCCCAAAATTGAGTAACGACCAGTGATGGTGGTATCTCTACCGAGTTTGTGTTCCCCGTTAACACTGAGGCTAGTAATAGAGTTACCAGAAAGTTGACCGCCACTGTAAAATTGTTGTGCGAGGCTAACATTAATCCCAGGAAGGACAGCCCAATTCAAACCAAAAATTGTCCGGTCTGGATAGACCGCATCTTTAGAGGCAGATAAAGTTAGTTCATTTTGCGCTTGGAAAGTCAGGTTTTTGGCTATGGGGATAGTCAGACGCGATCGCAGTTGGTCAGAATTACTACGGAGATTATTTGTAGCCATTCTATCTTCCCGGTTGCGATGAATCCATTCCACATCAGCAGTAACAGTACCGAACTTTTGTTGAATTCCGGCGGAAATTGTCGTTAAGGAGTTATCAACCTTACTTCCGGGAACTGCTTGCGCACGGGGTGAAAATAATTCTTCAAAGGTATCTAAAGGTTGGGGTGCAATGCCAAAATTATCTTCATGGTCATATTGCAATCGCACATTTGTAGTTGAGGAAACTTTACCTGTAACTTGCGCACCATAGCGAGTTTGACCGGGAACAAAGCTAATCGTGGCATTATTAGCAAAGCCAGTATCGGCAAACCGATAATAAGCACGACCTTGAATACCTGGTAAAATCTGTCCTTCAGCCTCTACACGATAAGCTGCACCATTAACTTTACCCATGACATCCGAGTCATTACTGGAATGGGCATATTCAGCGATTACCTTACCCTGAGAACCCAAACTAATAATGGCATCTGCACCGTAGAGTTCAAAACTACGCACCCCTTGATTTTCTCTAATATAGGTTGCGCCTATCCAACTTTCACTGTTAAAGTTACGAGAAAAGTTATATTGCAAACGCGCTGCATAGATATTGCTGTTGGAGTCCTTGCTATCGTATTGATAGGTAACAACAATCCGCCGCACTAAAACCTGACCATATTCATCAACATCTGTACGCAGAATTGGTTGACGGAACAATAAAGTTCCGCGATCGTAGTCGATTTCGTAGTCTGGGCCTCGGTTTAACTGCTGGCGTTGTAAAACAGTACCCGGACGATTCAATTCTTCTAATTCTAAAAAGACATTTTCGCTTCCTGGTAGCAAGATGCGGCGAGACAGGAAATAATAACCGCTAGTACCATCAGGAGCAATGGTATCCCGTTGAAAACCCTCTAAATTGTTACCGTAGAACCCAGTAAATTGGAAATTCCCTAAATTGTAATTGGCTTTAAAACCGTGGAGTTGACGAGTAATTGCTGTAAATTGCTGTGATGAACGGGCAAATTCCTCAGTATTGTAGTCACCCCACATCGCATAATCGGGGCTAGCACCAGGAATCTTTGGAGAACGCTCTAAACGTAGAAATAGGCTATCAATAGAGGGTGTAACTACCTCTACTCTCGAACTATCGCCATATACAGGATAGTTTTGTTCGCTGAATTGGTTACTGCGAAATAGGCGATTATCGCAGTTGCAGTCTTCGTTGAGAGTGCGAGAACTATTGTATGCGCCAGTAAACAACCATTCACCGATCGCACCTGTAGCAAATACTGCTGAGTGAAAATCTAACTGAGTACTGTTGTCTTTATCTGGGGGGAGAAAATCACGGAAACTACCGTAATAATTCGTACCTCTAGCCCCGAAGCGCAAATCCACTACCCCAGTCAAAATACTTGGACGCAAAGCGGTTTCAAATTGTAAGCTTGTAAAAGCTTCTAACTGATTAGCATTAGCTTTAATAGTTACTGTTTGAGCATTTAAACTAGATTTCAGCTTGGCTGTAAATTCTCCTTGCTTCACCTCTACCTGAAATCCTGGTTGATCGGGTTTAAAATCTGCACCGATAAACTCCCCAGCATTGGCGGCTAAAGTAACAACAGTATCCCATTTAGAAGGGTTGTTATTGGCATCTAACAGCCTTCCTTTGATTGTAGCTGTAGAACGCCCATCTGCGGGAATCCGCGCCTCTACAGTTTCTAATTTTATTTGTGTAGGTGTTCCCCGCACCATCACTCGTCTACTTACAGCCGGTGCAGTTGAACCGACAATTTGAGCAGTAATGGTATTTTCCCCTTCCTTTAAAGAAACCCCATACCATGTCTGCGTAACTAATTTAGTTGCGGAATCAGTAGCTGTACGTCCAATTTGTGAAGGATCTGCTAACTGTCCATTGACTCGTAATTCTACTTTGGCTCCTTCAGAAAATTCGAGAATTACTGTAGTAGCTGCCACATCAAGTATTTCATCAGGTGTGGGAGTGAGGATTTTAACGCTGTTAGTTATATCTGGTGTAGATGTTTGTGTCCCATTGGCGATTTTTTCTAAGCCTCTAGGTAACTTAATATCAGATGTTGTTTGGAAGGGTTGGATACCAGCAGTAGCAGATAAATTTTCCTTATCAGATGCTACTTGCTGTAAACCTCTAGATAATTGAATGTCAGAGGCTGGTTGAAATGGTTGTATGCTACCAGTAGGTAATTGTTGATCGGATGTTACTTGCTGTAAACCTTTAGATAATTGAATATCAGCTGCTGGTTGAAACGGTTGTATCCCAACGGCTTCTGTTGCGGATGGCGAACAGAGGGAAGAGGTTTTTTGCTCTGTAATTTCTGATGTCACCTTGGTGTTGCAACGGTTTAAGTCCTCGGACAAACTCGCAAAGTTAGCTGATAGTTGTTTCTCTTCAGACTTGGTGCTGTCTTCAACCTCTAACTTGTTTGTGACTAAAGAGGATATTTCTTCGTCCCTAAAGTTCTGTTGTTCTTGAATAACCGCAGTATTTTCTGCTCTACCAATGACAGGATACAAAATTACACTTACAGTCCCAGCTACAGCCGCGATTAATTGCAAATTGACAAGATGGGTATGGTGCAGTCTGGTTTTCATTTCTTCACCTCTGAGTTAAAGGTGGGAGTGACTGCAAAGTTCATGCGTACCATACCACCAGGTTCTAAACGCACTAACCGAGATTGGCTATTGCGTTCGCGGAAGCGGACATTAGGTGCAAGGGTATAGCCAGGAAGACTACTCAAATCGAGAACGCCTGTATGGTTTCCTGGTAAAACGTTGGCGAGAGAAAACAAACCATTGGGATCTGTGGTGATGCGATTCCCATCTTCTAGGAAAATCACTGCATTTGGTACGCCGGGTTCGCCTGGTTGTTGTTCGCCATCAAAGTTTTTGTCTACGAAAACCCGACCGATAATCGTACCGCAATCAGAGACGATTCCCGGCCGAATTTTTAAAGAGTGAGTAGCTGGCCCATCTTTGACAGCGAAATCGTTATCTATGCGTTGGGCGTTAACAATTGCTGAATTGCGCCCAGAACCGCGCACCGCATCAGGTGTCAGTTGGGTAGCGTAGGCTATATTGATAATGCTACCAGGTGCGATCGCTTCTGTAGTCCGCAGAATAATTTCCGATCCACTAGTTTCGGCGGTAAAGGTGATTGCTTGACCATTAGTTTCACCCCGCACCGATTGCGGCAGAAATTTGAAGCCCAAAGGCAAAGTATCATTAACTACTATATTATCTAATGTACTGTCAGCAACATTTTTCAGGGATAGACGATAAATTACCGTATCTCCAGGTTCAGCAGCAGCGCGATCGGCTGTTTTAATAATTTGCAACTGTTGTGTTTGACACATACCTAAATCCAGTTGCATCGGTAATAAATCTAGTCCAATGCGTTCAGCATCGGAGATTAAAACCGTATCACTGAGCTGGGTTGTACCTTGAACGCTGATTGGTAAACCATCGAGAGAAGTAGCTGTATATTGAACCAGCCTATTACTACCTTCACCAGAGTTACTAACAATTGTTAATTTAATGCGTCTTTGCGTATAAATAGAGTTGGCAGGTGGATTGACTACCAAAATATAAGTTTTACCTTGATCGGCTTGTCCCTTATCTTGATCGAATAAGAAGTTGTAATATCCCTCAGTCGCATCTGTCAGCGAAAAGGGGTTAACATTGTCAGCATTTGGGTTAATGCCTTTAGAAATATTATTATTAGGAATATCCGGTATTTCTGTTCTGGTTAACGATACTAATTGTCCTAGTTCTGTACCTAGCGGATCGCTAGCTAAGGGTTCATATAAAGCTACAGAAAATCCTTGATAATTAGGTAATTTTTGCCCACCACAACCAAGGATTCTGCCTAATGGGTCAATTAATTGTCTAGAGGTAGAAATATTTTCAACGAGACTAGAACTGCCTTGAAACGTAGATTGATTATCTTGATCTGTATAAGTATATGTAGCTTGGTTATTGATTGCTATCGGCGTAGTCTCATTATTAATTTGTGCAAAAACAGGTACTGGGGCTTGTAAGAAACTTCCTGCTAAGATGGTTATCGCTAACCGCTTAAACCAGCCACCATCAGAAATCTGATGCTGCAAACTTTGACGGCGCACTGAATTTTTCTCCTGTTGAATTGAAGTAAGTAATTAGTACTTGGTTATTTGCCATTGATTATTTGTTATTAATGATTACAAGAAATAAAGTCAGCAAAAATATGAAAAAATTTAATATTGCTAAAAGTAGGAATCGGCGTTGCTGAATCAAACGATTAAAGGCTCACGCATAGTTGCAATTGATGCAACGCCCTAAAATTTCCCATCTCGTTAACGCACTTGTACTTGATAAGTACCTTTAACTGTCTCTTTAGCTGCTACAGATGAGCCAAATTTCCAACGGATATGAGTGTAAGCGGTGGCTGGTGCTGGACGAGTTTCTTGTTTACCATTAGCAAGGGTGACTTTGATTGTTGGTTCTTCGACAAAGCTGCGTCCACTATCAATGCTGTAGGTAATCTTTGCACCTTGTTTATCATTGACGGTAGCAGATTTTAGTACATACACCATTCCTTGGGGAATTGGTTGATTGATGGTGAGGTTCTTGACGGCTTTATCGCCATTATTACCACCTGTGACTGTATAACGCAGTACATCGCCCGGTTGGACAACAACTTTACCTTGTAAAGCTTGCCATGTAACTGTTTGTTTACCTTGGCTATCTTGTTGCACTAGTTTTTTTTCTGCTTCTAAGCGCAACTGAATTTGTGATTTTGTGGCATTTTGCGCGATCGCACTACTGGACTGCCACAATGGTGTTAATACTAGTGACTGTGTAATAAATGGTGCTACTGCAACGATAGCAACTGCACCAATAGTAGCCAGAGAAAAACCTTTCATGAATAATACCTGCTTTAATTTCAAAAATTCTGATTTCAACGTATCTGTGTAGGTTGAATTGGCGGAAAGAAACTCAACATTATGGGTATTTTGTTGGGTTGCACTGTCGCTTAACTCAACCTACAATTTCTTCCTAGTTCACCTTCCGTCGGAAAGTAAAGGTTCTTTGTACACCAGGAGCAATTTGGACTGTAGTTTTCAAAGTATTCACATATTTGGTAACATCAGTAGCTGGTGTTGTGCCAGTTATATCTGAAGCAGAACTAGCACCTGTAGAACCACTGAAATAAGTAATATCTACATCTCCGGGCGCAGAATCAACAGCAGAACCGACAATGTTACTCGTATCAATAATACCATTGCCATCATTATCTTTCGCCCAGTTATTTTTACCATCATTAGGAGCGGTGCTTAAAGTGCCATCTTCAGTAATTACTAATTTGCTAACATTGAGAAGCCCATTATTAGCTCCATTAGTATTATCTTCCGCCGCAATATTCTTGTAACGGATTTGATACTCAATAATTTCTCCAGGTAAAGGAGTTCTAGGTATTGGACTTCCACTACCAACTACTGGTGTAGTTTCAAAATCACTTTGACCTGCTCTGTCTCCTGTTAAGTTATTTCCATTAGCATCTAAAACCCGAGACAGTTTCACCAGTTTCAAGAAACCTGTGTACACTCTGTCAATAGTAATGTTGCTGGTAGTGCCACCAATAGTAGCGGTAATAGGTACAGGATAACCTTTACCTGTGTCTGTAGAGAGTGCAGTATCTGCTGGCAAGTCAACGCTGACACTATAGTTAGTTGGTGTATTAGGAGCAACGCTAGGAATAGAAATTGCTGTACCATTTGTGAGACTAAACGATGTACCATTGTAAGTGTAGATAGCTGTTTGAGTAGCATAAGTAATAGTTACTTTCGTATCAGCCGGTAAATCTCCTGCTACTGCTGGTGGTGTAGGTACTAAAGTCACTGTATCGTCACTACTACCACCGTTAGTAAAGGTGTTAGTAAATGTCACTGCAGATGGATCGATTTTGGTACCGGGTGCTGTATTGGGAGGAACAGCAGAAGACTTGTTGGTAAAGTCCGTATTGTTATTATTGGTAGGGCCTAAAGCTCCTGGTTGACCATTGGGGCCATTGAGCAGGCTAGATGTATTAATTATCAAAACATTAGCTTCACCAAGCGACCCAGTACCAGTATTATCATTATTAGTATCTGTACCTGTGTTGGTTAGATCAGTTGAGTCATCTATATAACCATCTTCAACCACAGCTGTGGGCATAGTATCAGGAACACCGTCACCATTGCTATCAGTTCCAGGGAACACAGTACCATCATAGTTACTGGGTTGATTGTCTCCAGATTCTTCGTAAACAGGTAATGTTCCTGGAGTATTTGAAGTATTAGTACCCCCAAACAATTGCGCAATGTTAGCAATATTTAGAGGTGCGGTAGCTGTTGACTCGACTTTAACTGTTATAGAGAATCCAGTTACAGTTGTGCCAGGTGCAATAGAGGTTAGAGGTGCTTTGTTAATGAAACCTACACGAGTGGCAGTTGCTAGTTCAGTCGCAGTTGTTAGAGGATTTGTAGAGAAGCGTTTCCATTTCGCTGCATTAGCGTTTATTGTAACTGCCTCAGTAGTATAAACAGCTTCCCAATTAGTACCATTAGTTGTGGTGGGGACTGCATTTAGATCCGTACCTTTAGGAATTGCATCAGATATTAAGATGTATGTACCAGCAGTGCCATCAACGTCGATGTTCTCAATACCTTTCAAGTCCGCTGGTGTGATATTCGTACCTGCAGGAGCAGTGTTAGCAACATTTAAACTCAAGCCATAGGTAACAATATCATCAGTAACAATGCTCGGTGTACTGTTATTGTTGTGAGTATTGAGTGTTTTCAATAAGGTTGCCAAAGCATAATCTTTATTACCGACATTTGCTGTACCAGTTGCGGCTGCTTCTTTTTCTTGTTCAATTGGTATTACGCCTACTGCTTCGCCAAGTATTACAGGACTATCGAGGTTGTCCTTCGTATATACGTCCTTAGCACCAATTGTTCCTGTTGGTTGTAGAAGGACGTTTTGTTGATTTTGGGTGTTAATAGTATTGTTTGAAGTATCACCTAATGTGACATCAATAGTTTGACCAGGTACAGCAGCATTAGTTACTGTCACGGGAACGCGTACTAATACAGTACCATTTGGGTTGATTGAAGGTGTAAACGCTTCAGTACCACTCAAGTTTACCCAAGTTGTACCATTATCCGTACTGAATTGCAGTGCGCCAGAAGTAGTACCACCGTTCGGCAATATTCCTGAAACTGTTCCAGGGCCTGTAACTGTGGCTGCGTTAGGTATGCGGAATGTGGTGGGGTCGTTACCTGTGTTGGTAATGGTGAAGTTGTAAATTAATAAATCGCCAACTTGGACTGTACCACCTGTGGTATCGGTTATAGGCTTTGCTAGTATGTTAATACCCGTAACTTCCGCTACTATTACTGTTACAGTGTTGGATGTAGCATTAATGGTGGTAGTTGAATCGTTAGGATCTTCGTAAGTCGCAGTCGCGGTGTTGCTGATTGACTGTCCTGCTGCGGTTCCTTCTGCTAAGACTGGCGCAACAAACTGGAAAACCCCATTGCTTAATAATGCTGTTGCAACCAGTGCGCGAGAGAAACTGGAAGAATGTTTGATAAATCTCTGTTTTTTTGGCATGATGGAAGTGTATATATTCAATCAAAACTAGTCCTGCGATCGCAAGCAGGATTTTTTTTGGCAATGCAGTGAGAAATTGCTCAGTTAAAATAACCTAAAGCGATAAGCCTTAGGAATACATGTTTGAGGGATTAATGAGTTATTGACCTCAAGTTTTATGACAGCAGATATGCAAAACTATTTTGCCAATAGCTATGAGTGGTTTGTCTGGGTATATCAACAATCGCACTCATCAATCACCGGAAAATATTTGTATACGATGCTTAGTTTAATTAAAAATATACATTGTATAACTTAGTAAGTCTTCCGTAAAAACCATGATATTTTTTTTTGTTACTAACAAGAATGAATGAAAATGTGTTGCTGCCATTTAATTATGGTAAATCTATCTTTTAGTGACTGAATTTCCTGACAATTATCAGTCTATGGTGAAAAGATGAGGAAAATCTGAGTATCTTAGATAAAATATGGTTGTAGATATTATTGAATAAATTCAACCTAAATTTAATAGATATAAATAAAAAGATTAGATTCTAAATTGTAAAAATGTGGAAAATCTGAGGATGGGCAAAAGTTGCTCAAAACTCTTTTCAGCAACCGCTTAATAAACGCTTACATTTGTTACAAAGCTTAAACTATTGCGGAAATTACGGTTATAGGCTGGAAATGTGGAGGGATCGAGGGGGAGATTCCTGGCTGTAATTCCCGGTTCCCCCATGCGGAAGTCAAAAGTCAAAAGTCAAAAGTCAAAAGAATTATAATCCGGGCGTTTGCGCCTTGCTGTACTAGTAATTCTTGATGCGATCGCTCGCTGTAACTCAAGATTAAATAGGTAGGCGATTAATATCTTTATTATGGCCAATCACTACCATTGCTGTACCCCTTTCTAAGCGCTTATTCGGTTCGGGATTAATGAGAAATTTACCATCATGACTCACAGCTAATAAATTCAACCCATAGCGGTTACGCAGTTGCAATTCGGTGATAGTTTTTCCATGAAATTCATCAGGAACAATCACTTCAACAATACTATTATCGGGGTCGAGGTCAAAGCGCTCTAATATTGATGGTTTAGTGAGGGTGCGTGCTAAAGCACAACCTGCTTCGTATTCTGGAAATACTACATGATCTGCTCCCACTCGTTTTAATAATTTGCGGTGAACTTCACTAGAAGCTTTAGCTACGACATGGGGAACGCCGCCTTCTTTGACATTTAATGTGGTAATGATACTTTCTTGAATATAGTTACCAATAGCAACAATAACAGTATCAAATTCAAAAATTCCGGCTTCTTTGAGGGCGGCAGATTCTGTAGAATCTAATTGTAAAGCATGACCAACCATCTGCTCTGTCAATGCTTCAGATACGCGCTTTTCATCAACATCTGTAGCTAGGACATCGTAACCTAATTTATGCAGTGTAGAACAGACAGAGCGACCAAAACGACCTAAACCAATCACTGCAAATTGATGGTTATCTCTACGTAAACTGCGAAAAAAGCTTAATGCTGACAGGTTCACAAGTTTTATCCTTAAATAGCGCTCCCTGGGTTTAGGGCAAAAATTACACTGAGATCCAACAATATCGCCAAAATATTTTGGTCTATCAGTGTAAATTTTATCAGGTTATTTCTGAGGTTTTATGGGGATTTATCGATGGCGAGATTGATTTTCATTATCCGACTAACAGGTTTTCTTCGGGGTAGTGAATGCGGGTAGGGCGCGGATCGCCAAGGATAGCAGACATCAACAAGAGAACGCCAACTCTTCCTACATACATAGTCAGAATTAATATCAGTTTGGCAGATGTGGAGACTGTTCCTGTAATTCCTGTGGAAAGTCCGACTGTAGCAAAGGCTGATACTACTTCAAAAAGAATTTGGATAAAATCCAATTTGGGATCGGTGAGGGAAATTAAAACTGTAGATAAAATTACCATCCCTACAGAGCCAACTAACACACCGACAGCTTTTAAAATCAGGTTGATTGCTATTTTTCGTTCATATAATAATACTTCTTCTTTCCCTTGGAGAATTGATTGAGTACAACTGGTAAGGATTCTCAATGTTGTAGTTTTTATCCCGCCACCAGTACCGCCAGGACTAGCACCAATAAACATCAGCGCAATGGTGATAAATAAACCAGCAGTGGTCATTTTACCAATATCAATTGTGTTAAATCCAGCAGTTCTTGGTGTCACAGATTGAAACCAAGCTAATAAAAACTGATCGCGTAAATTAAACCCGCCAAAGGTTTGAGGATTTCTAAACTCGATAGAGAGAAAGGCGATCGTCCCAATAAACAGAAGTAATAATGTGGTGCTAGTTGCGACTTTAAAATCTAGGGATAAGATTTGACAGGCTGTTTTTCTAAAGAAGCGATCGCGTAACCACAGGTACATTTCTAAAATTACTTGATAACCAATCCCCCCAAAGATAATTAATGTTGTAATTGTGAAGACGACCAGAAAAGATGACTGATAGCCAATTAAGTTATCTTTAAACAGGCTAAAACCAGCATTATTCCAAGCATTAATACTATGGAAAATTGCTAGCCACAATCCTTTATCCCAACCATGATCGGGAACGAATGCTGGTAGTAATAAAAACACTCCCGTAATTTCAAAAATGAGGGTAGTAGCAATAATTGAGCGAATTACCTGGGCGCTACCACTAATTCCAGTTCGGTCTAAGGCTTGTTGAATAGCGATTTTGTCTCGCAAGTCAAATTTGCGCCCAATCAGCAAAATCAAAAAGGTGGTGGTAGTCATGTAGCCTAAACCACCAATTTGCGCTAATAGGGCGATAAAAAACTGACCCCAAAAGGAAAAATATGTGCCCGGATCGACTACCGATAAACCAGTTACACAAACTGCGGATGTTGAGGTAAATATGGCGACAATTGGGTCATTCCACTGACCGCTAGCAGTTGAAAAAGGCAGCATCAGTAGGAGAGTTCCTACAGCGATGACAGCTAAAAAGCCTAAACAAATTGTACGGGCAACAGTCATACCGGGGTAAGATTCATAAATTTTGTTAAGGGGGTATGCATGGGGTTTAACCTAGCAAAAATCAAAAACACCCTTATTCAATTAAAAACACACATGGTAGCCTACGAATATGTTGATTTAAATTCTGTTTCGTCTTAACACTGCTTACTTCATGAGTGCAACAATTTACCAACAAATTCAGCAGTTTTACGATTCCTCCTCCGGTCTTTGGGAAGACATTTGGGGCGAACACATGCATCACGGCTACTATGGGCCGAATGGGACGCATAAAAAAGACCGTCGTCAGGCGCAAATTGATTTAATTGAAGAATTGCTGAATTGGGCAGAGGTGGAAACGGCGGCAAACATTTTAGATGTAGGTTGTGGGATTGGTGGTAGTTCTTTATACCTGGCTGAGAAGTTTCAAGCTAGGGCGACAGGAATTACTCTCAGCCCCGTACAAGCCGCTAGAGCCACTGAACGGGCACAAGAGTTAAATTTGAGCGATCGCAGTCAGTTTCTCGTGGCTAATGCCCTAGAAATGCCCTTTGCAGACAATAGTTTTGACTTGGTGTGGTCTTTGGAAAGTGGCGAACACATGCCGGATAAAACCAAGTTTCTGCAAGAGTGCTACCGAGTACTCAAACCGGGCGGTAAGTTAATTATGGTGACTTGGTGTCATCGCCCAATTGATAACTCGCCGTTGACTGCTGATGAACAAAAACATTTGCAGGAAATTTACCGGGTATATTGTTTACCTTATGTGATTTCCTTACCAGAGTATAAAGCGATCGCGGATCAACTCCCCTTACAAAATATCCGCACGGCTGATTGGTCAATGGCTGTCGCGCCATTTTGGGATTTTGTCATTGATTCGGCGTTTACTCCTCAGGCGATTTGGGGTTTATTAACTGCTGGCTGGACAACGATTGTCGGCGCGCTGTCACTAGGTTTAATGCGTAGCGGTTATCAACGCGGGTTGATTCGGTTTGGGTTGTTGTGTGGGAATAAATAATGAATCTGTTTTCTGGACAAAAGGCTTTTGGGGTGTGGGGTCGCTGGCTTTATGCTTTTTGGCAGTTTTCCCGCCCACACACAATTATTGGTACCAGTTTAAGTGTCTTCGCTTTGTATTTAATTGCGATCGCTGCTGGTAATAATGGTAATTTTTTCTTCACACATATTTTCGGAGCTTGGCTGGCTTGTTTCTGTGGCAATGTTTATATTGTGGGGCTAAATCAACTGGAAGATATTGAGATTGACAAGATTAATAAGCCACATCTTCCTCTAGCTTCCGGGGCTTTTTCGATTACCCAAGGCAAATTAATTGTGGCGATTACTGGGATTTTCGCATTAGTAATTGCTTTGTTTAACGGCCCTTTTTTATTCGGAATGGTAGCGATTAGTTTAGCTATTGGTACGGCTTATTCTTTACCACCAATGCGCTTAAAACGCTTTCCTTTTTGGGCAGCTGTTTGTATTTTTTCTGTACGGGGAACGATTGTTAATTTAGGCTTGTTTTTGCATTTTAGCTGGTTGTTACAGCAAAACCTCTCGATTCCTGGCACAGTCTGGGTGCTGACGGTGTT
This sequence comes from Calothrix sp. FACHB-168, assembly GCF_963889195.1. Lineage (NCBI taxonomy): Bacteria > Bacillati > Cyanobacteriota > Cyanophyceae > Nostocales > Calotrichaceae > Calothrix > Calothrix sp. FACHB-168. The sequence goes on along the minus strand of NZ_CAWPNJ010000068.1, from coordinate 4,043 downwards.
TATTTTGGTGTTTACTTTTGCGATCGCTATTTTTAAAGATATCCCCGATATGGAAGGCGATCGCTTATACAATATCACTACCTTGACTATTCAACTAGGGCCGAAAGCAGTCTTTAATTTAGCGCTTTGGGTATTGACTACTTGCTATTTAGGGATGATTTTAGTCGGGGTGTTACGTTTAGCTGAAGTTAATCCTGTTTTCTTAGTCATTACCCATTTAGTAGTGCTGTGTTTGATGTGGGTACGCAGTTTAGCCGTAGAGACACAAGAAAAACGAGCAATTACCCAATTCTACCAATTCATCTGGAAACTGTTTTTCATTGAGTATTTGATTTTCCCTATCGCCTGTCTTTTGGCTTAGAACAATGCAAGAAACCTTTCACGTAACTGATGTTTTGGCGATTGTTGCAGTAGTTTCTAGTATCGCTTTTCTGATTTATTTTGCTGTCAAAACTTTGCTGACTTCTAATTTATTTCAAAAGGGTGTCAATCTTTATCAACAGCAAGATTATCAAGGTGCAGAAGCGGCTTTTCGCCAAGTTATGGCGCAGAATTCTACTAATGATATGGTACGCTTGCTGTTAGGAGATGTTTTAAGAGAGCAAGGTAACATTGCAGAAGCGAAAGCATGTTATGAAGATGCAATTAGTCACAGTCCGAAAAATCCTCAAGGATACTTGCGGTTAGCTAATGTGCTAATGCAACAAGAACAGCGCCAAGCAGCGATAGATAATCTGCAACAAGCGAAAGAGTTATTACAGAAGCAGCGTCAACCAGAAAAGGCTGAGAAAATTACTCAGCTTTTAGCCAAGATGAACGCGAAATTAAAGTAATAATATTCGCTGAGAAAACCCGCAACTCGTAGGGGCGGGGTAACCCCCATTGGTGTCAACTTAGCAGCAAAACCGCTTTGTGCAAAGGTTTTACCCTCACCCCCAGCCCCTCTCCCTGAGGGAGAGGGGAGCAAGAGATTCAATTCCCCTTCTCCCTGGAGACGGGGTTAGGGGATGAGGGCGCGAGGGTTTTTGTACAACACGCGCCGTATAGCTTTTAGTTTAAGTTGACACGTATGGGTTACCCCGCCCCTACAATTTGGCATAATTTATTTTTTGGAGTTCCCTTAGTATTTGTGCTAATTAAGGAATCATTGAGAATTGCTATAAAAATTAATATTTAATTAAATAAATCAAAATATCTGCTATTGATATTGTAGAAAAAATTAAATTATGAAATGATTTGCAAATTACTCAGGTCAGCTTAGGCATCAAGTAAAAATAAGTAGTGCGAGCATCTTGCTCGCGCGGGCAAGATGCCCGCACTACAAATATTAAATTGTTCAACTTATTTTTACACGACTCCTTAACTAAAGATAATAGGTATATTAGCAACTATGCTCAAAATTCAAACTCTGCTACCTGCGGCGATTATTGGTTTATGTTTGACTCAGGCTAATGTTGCTTGGGCAACAAATACTAGCCCAGATTCTCCAAAATTACTGAATTTATCTCAAGTAGGAACGACTCAAAATAAAAAAGCGATCGCGAGTTTTGAACAGGGGATTAATCTCTATACACAAGGCGATTTAAAAGGTGCTGAAGCGGCTTTTCGGAAAGCGATTGAAATTGAACCTAACTATGCACAGGCTTATATTGGTTTAGGGAATACCCTTGACGATCAAGGTAAACCCCAAGAAGCGATCGCGAGTTATCGTCAAGCAATTAGTATTAATCCTAAAGATCCTGATGCATACTTGCATTTGGGGTTAACTTTCACCAGGCTTAATCGCCTAGATGATGCGATTGCAGAATATCAAAAGGCGATCGCTATCTCACCGACAAATGCCGAAGCTCATTATAAGTTAGGTAATGCTTTTTACTATCAAGATAAATTAGCCGCAGCAATCGTTGAGTTTGAGACGGTGATTCGCCTAGAACCCAAAAGTCCGCTAGGGTATACGGCTTTAGGTAATGCTTTGTACGATCAAGGTAAAATCCCAGAAGCGATCGCTCATTATCAAACGGCGATGAAACTTGAACCTAAGTATCCTGAAGCTCACTATCGCTTAGGAATTGCTTATTACGAACAAGGTAAATTAGACGCAGCTATTAGTGAATATACGGAAACTATTCGCCTAGAACCCAACTATGCGCCAACTTATGCAAAATTGGGTAATGCTTTATACGCTCAAGGTAAAGCAGAAGAAGCGATCGCGCAATACAAAAAAGCCATTAGCCTCAATCCTAAATATACACCTGCTCGTTATTATTTAGGTAGTGCGTACCAAGATTTAGGTAAGCTGGAAGCAGCGATAGAAGAGTATCAAGCAGCTATTCGCCTGGAACCGCAACAGGCTTTAGGATATAACTTATTAGGAAATGTGCTGTACACTCAAGGTAAAACTGAAGCTGCGATCGCGCAATACAAAAAAGCTATCAGTCTCGATCCTAAATATGCAGAAGCTCACTATGATTTAGCTAGAGCTTTATATGAGGGGGGTAAATTACCAGAAGCTGCTGCTGAGTATACAGAAACCATTCGCCTAGAACCCAATCATAGCCGAGCTTACACGGGTTTGGGCAATACTTTGGATGATTTAGGTAAACCCCAAGAAGCGATCGCGCAATATAAAAAAGCTATTAGTTTAGATCCTAACTCAGGGTTCGCTTATTATAATTTGGGCATCACTCTCAATAGACAACAGCAACGAGATGAAGCTGTCGTTCATCTCAATAAAGCCAAAGCATTGTTTCAAGCGCAGGAAAACAAAGAAATGGTTGAGCGTGTTGAACAGTTACTTCAAAAAATCAACTCGCAAATCAATTAAGCAAATCCTGATCTTTGATGAAAGTGTGCGATTAAGAAGTAAAAAGATAATCCCCATAAATAAAGTAGGGGCGGGTTTACCAATATCCTTACTACCCAGAGACTATCTGGTTGAACCCGCCCCTACAGATCAGGAGCATCCCAAATGTGCAAAAACGCCCTCACCCTATAAGGGTGGGGCTAGAAATACGAAGCCTGCCTTCGCAGGCTATCAAACTTTTAGCCTGCGAAGGCAGGCTTTGTTGGTATAGCAATACCCTTCTAGGGTATTGCGTCAAAATTGGGATGCTCCCTACAGATCTGGAAATAAATGTTTTATTTCGTTCTATAAATAAATTTATTTGCTCAGTACCAGCACTCTTTCTTTTGCCTTTTAACTTTTTACTTTTACCTTATTCGGTATCAACCCAGCAGTTTACTCACTATGATCGCAACCAGAGACAACCTCACCCCGGATGATTACTTTGCTTGGGAAGCTACCCAACTGGAAAAACACGAATACATCGATGGTAAAGTTTACGCCATGAGCGGCGGTAGCGTCAATCACGGTCGTATTGCCATCCGTTTTACCGCTATGTTCGACAGTCATTTAGAAAATACAGCTTGCATTACTGGAAATTCTGATATCAAAGTCAATATTTTTGGTAGTAATAATTATACTTACCCAGATGCCAGCGTTACCTGCGACGATCGCGATAAAACCACAACTCAATATATTACCTACCCCTGTCTGATTGTCGAAGTTCTCTCCGCTAGCACCGAAGCCTACGACAGAGGCGGAAAATTCCGAATGTACCGCCAAAACCCAGCTTTAATTGATTACCTACTAGTCAGTTCTACTAGCATCGAAATCGACTTGTATCATAAAAACGATGCAGGCGATTGGTTAATTATCAACTACAAAGCAGGGGATACCATCGAACTTAAAAGCATTAACCTCAATTTCCCCATTGAGCAAATCTATCGCGGTTTAACCTTTGAATTAGAGAATGGGGAATGAAACAAAAGCATGACAAGTTGGGAAAGTACGATCGCACTTTTCCACAATTGAAGTTAACAGCATTTGGCGATCGCATTCAATCAGCTTGAAGGCGAAACCCAAGGAAGTTATCAGGCTGTTAAGTAGGTCAACCAAAAAAAACGTAAGATAGATAGAGTCGGAAATTAAGTGATAAATGATGCCTAGCGCGTTAAGAATAATACTAACTACTGAAGAAGAC
>NZ_CAWPNJ010000067.1:0-41304 GCF_963889195.1 Calothrix sp. FACHB-168 | reverse complement strand
GGGGAGATAAGACCAAAGATGGGGCGAAAGTCTCACCTGCGGCACTCGCCTGTGAGTACAGAAGCTCAGGGTGTAGCGAAGCGAAACCCTGAGTAGTTCACTTGAGTTGATTTATTAATTCTTTCACAAAAATCCAGCGCAAACAAGTAAACTGTGCAAATTGGAATAAATTGAGGCCACGGTGTCGAAACGGGAAAATAATACCAATGGAAGGATTTCACAGCTATGGCTGAGACTTTATAGCAGGAACTGAAAATCAGAAACTTAGGTTGAATTTTTGTGCTTTGAGAATTCAATATTAATTATTGGTATGAGTTCTTACGCTGGTAATCGCGGAACCTGTAACAAATCTAACCCCCGCTCAAAAATTTCATCAATCGCTAACATTTCCCCATCAGTAGTCATAAATTTGTGGTCTTTTGTCGCCCGAATTATTGAACCATCTTCTAAACAATATTCAAATACTTCTTGTTGACCGCGATTATGCCACTGTGCTACAGGTTGAGTATAAACATTGCCATTTTTATTAACACTATATACGCTACATGCCAATTGTTTCTCGACAATTTCCCCAATGGGAATTAAGCCATATTCTACTGTTAAAACTGGCGTATCATAGGTTAAACAATATTCGGCAAACTTCAACATATCGTCAAATAGCTTTTCAGCTACTTGCTTTTTCACGCCGTTTTTAGTCGCACCATCAATAAACTTTTCTTGCTGCTTTTGCATCTCGGAAACTTTCTTTTTACCCATCGCGCGACGCAATAAGTCAGCTTGTCCCAGGGAATAACCAGCCATATCTTGAGCAATTTTCATAATTTGCTCTTGATACACCATGATTCCATAGGTTTCATTTAATATTGGCTCTAAAATCTCCGTTTCATAGTCGATTTCTTCCCGTCCATGTTTGCGGTTAATAAACTTAGGAATCAAGCCTGCATCTAAGGGGCCTGGGCGATAAAGTGCTAAAATTGAGGAAATATCTTCAATATTAGAAGGTTTTAAATCTCTAACTATCTGCTTCATTCCTGAAGATTCTAACTGAAATACCCCTTCTAATTCCCCAGCTTCTAATAAATCATAAGCCTTTTTCACATCTTTAGGTAAGGTGGTATGCTCGCCTTTAGCTAATATCTTTTGCGCTTTTCTTTCTTGGGCTGTAATTTCATCAGGATCGATGGGATAACCTTTATTTTGTTCAATTAAATCTAAAGTTTTTTGAATCAAAGTTAAGTTCCGTAACCCCAAAAAGTCCATTTTTAACAATCCCATTGATTCCAAATCTTCCATGAAATATTGGGTAATCACGGAACCATCGTTATTTCTTTGTAATGGGACAATTTCATCTAAAGGATCGGCAGAAATGACTACACCTGCTGCGTGAACGCCAAAGGTTTTGTTAGTTCCTTCAATGCGCATCGCCATATCAACCCAATGGCGCACATGGGGTTCATTATCATATCTGGCTTTAAATTCTGGTTCTGGGGTTTCATCAGAAATCATCACTTTTAACTTAGTTGGTTTACCCCGCACCACCGGAATCATTTTTGCCATTTTATCTGATTCGCCATAGGGTATATTTAATACTCTAGCGACATCTTTTAACACTGATTTGGAAGTCAAACGGTTAAAAGTAATAATTTGCGCTACACGGTCAGCGCCATACTTTTCTGTGACATAATCTATAACTTGATCGCGTTTTTCAATGCAGAAATCCGTATCAATATCAGGCATGGATTTCCGTTCTGGGTTCAAAAAACGCTCAAATAGTAGCCCATGATGTACGGGGTCAATGTTAGTAATCCGCATGGCATAAGCTACTAAAGAACCCGCCGCAGATCCACGGCCCGGGCCAACAGGAATATTGTTATCTCTGGCAAATTTAATGTAATCCCAAACTACTAAAAAGTAGGTAGAAAATCCCATTTGCTGGAGCATTTTTAATTCATATTCCAGTCTTTCTTTATATATTCGGTCTACTTCATTACGAGATTTACGATTTAATCTTTCTAATAATCCTTGCCAAGCTACTTCTTCTACATAAGTATCGGCTGTATGTCCTGAAGGTATGGGATAATTGGGGATTCGCGGCTCACCCATAATTTGGTAAGGCTCGACTTTATCGGCTACTTCTTCGGTAGTGGCTACAGCTTCAGCAATGACATCATCGGGTAAATGATCGCGAAATAGCAGCTTCATTTCTTCGGCAGATTTGAGATATTCTGTGCCGCTATAACGCATTCGATTATCTTCACTAATTAGCTTGCCTGTTTGAATACAAAGTAAAGCATCGTGTGCTTCTACATCAAAGCAAGAAATGTAATGAGAATCATTAGTTGCAACAAATTTAATACCTAATTCTTTAGCAATTTTAATAATCTCAACATTGACGATTCTATCTTCTTGAGAACCGTGGTCTTGAATTTCTAAATAATAGTCATCACCAAAAACATCTTTATACCATTGAGCAACTTTACGGGCTGCATCTGGTCTACCACTGAGAATTGCTTGGGGAATTTCTCCGCCCAAACATGCACTAGTAACTATCAAACCTTCATGATATTCTTTTAATAATTCTTTATTGATGCAAGGACGAGAAAAAATGCCTTTTCCTTGTACACCTTTGAGATGGGAAATAGTAGTTAATTTGACTAAATTTTTGTAGCCTTTGGTATTTTTAGCTAAGACAATTTGATGATAACGGGGGCGGCGTTCTTGCTTTTCAATATCACCATTAATGATGTACATTTCGTTGCCAAGAATTGGCTTAATGTTCTTACTGCGACAAGTTTTGATCAGTTCTACTGCACCGTACATGACGCCGTGATCGGTGAGGGCGATCGCTTTCATCCCCAAGGCGATCGCGCGATCTACCAACTCTGGTAACTGACTCGCCCCATCAAGCAAGCTGTAGTCACTGTGAATATGCAAAGGGACAAAGGACATATTAATCTCCAACCACATACCAACGATAGCTCTTGAGGCTTGACCGTGACTTACCCCTTTGAGCAGGATTTTGCAAAGAAAGCAACGGGATCTTACATTAACCCGTTTGCGTAATTTTCACTTCCGCAACAGATGTTTAAATAAATACAGCCGTTGATTTAGCCCCTATTGAGACATGAGTGAACCAGATACCATAACTTCGCTGGAAACGAAAACCCGTCCTTGGTGGCTGCGTATCCCTCTGACATTACAAATTGCGATCGCCTTATTACTTGCTGTCAGCTTAGGAATCGCCCTTGGTGGAGGTAATCCCAGCCCGGAAAACGCTACATTCATCGCTAACCTAGCAATTCCCGCCGAATTAGTACTTAAAGCCCTACGCGCCCTAGCTACACCTTTAATTTTGGTCGCAGTACTGCACACCTTCATGACTACCACTATTCCCGGCACGGCTGGGAGAAGGTTAGCAGTTCTTCTGTTAACCAATACCACCATTGCCATTATCATTGGGTTAATAGTAGCCAACGTTTTACACCCTGGTAGGTGGGGAACTTTAGCCGCCCCAACAGGCGCAGAAGCAGTAGCCAGTCACAGTCTCGATCCTTGGGGTTTATTCAAAGATGCTGTACCTGATGCCATCCTCAAGCCACTAGTCGATAATAACGTTATTCAACTAATAGTTATTGCCCTTTCCTTTGGCATTGTCCTCCGAGCCTTAAAATCAGAACAAATTGCCCAAGGGAAAAATGCTTACCAACCTATAGAAGATGTCATCGCTATTTTATTTGAAGCAGTAATCCGCATTCTCAACTGGGTAATTGCCTTAGTTCCCTTAGCAGTGTTTGGTATTGTAGCGAAAACCGTTGCGGAAAAAGGTTTTGCGCCTTTCCAATCCCTAGCAGCCTTTATTATCGCCGTCCTCGTCGCCCTAGCTTTACAAGCTTGTTACTATCTCACTAGGGTACAATTCGGTTCTTGGGTGAATCCCATCAAATTTTTGATGGGTGGTTCCGATGCTTTTATGACTGCTTTTTCCACATCTTCCTCAACAGTGACAATGCCAATTACTTTTGAGGTATTGCAAACAAAAATCGGTTTAAGAGAATCCTCAGCTTCTTTAGGGGCGTTAGTTGGAGCCAATTTTAATAATGATGGTACAGCCCTGTATGAGGCAATGTCTGCATTATATATTTCTCAAATTATCGGACAACATTTAGATTTAGGACAGCAATTAATAGTTGTGCTTACCTCTATTTTTGCCTCGGTTGGCGCAGCCGGAATTCCTAATGCTGGACTAGTGACAATGACCTTAGTTTTTACTTCGGTTGGCTTGCCTACCCAATATATTGCCTTATTAGTCACAGTCGATTGGTTTTTAGATCGCTGTCGGACGGCGATTAATGTCATGGGAGACATGACAGTCAGCGCTTTACTGGATGGTAAAAAGCCTCGTACTCTAGACGAGGCTTAGTTTACACAATTCATTAATAATGATTTAATGCTGTTGCGGCCCCTTAGCATCACATTCTTTTGTCCAACACCGTTCTAAAAGCTGAATTCGCCAGATTGAAGCGAAAGTCCGAGGATTCCAGATTAATCTACTTTCACGGCTAAATAAAGGCTGATTGAGATAATGCCACAGAGGGAATTTAATTTTTTGATGTTTGGGAGCCATAGGAACAAATACTATAGGAGCTTGGTCGCTGTCTAGTTAAAGATTAAACAATGATAGATAACTTCGTCCTGGTGAAAATTGCGGAAAATTACTAAATTTTATTTCTGACGTAAGGACATCTATCATTAGTCAGTTTTCCTAGATTATTTTCCGTGTGTTGTTGTTCCAGTTCCCCGCCATTTCTACGGATTTTTAATTATTTTTTGTATACACCACGAGGTACGGATGACTGCTGCCGATAATGCTCTAAATAGTAACTCTGATGTATCGTCTCATACTCTATTTGTTTGCAAAACCTGTGCCAGCATTTGGCAAGATGGCAAACGTATAGGTGAAAGTGGGGGCGAAAAATTCCTGAAAAAACTGCAATTATTAGCACAAGAATGGGAATTACGAGAAAAATTCGCGATTCAGCCAGTAGAATGCATGAGTGCTTGTAACCGTTCTTGCGTAGTTGCTTTTGCTGCCCAAGGTAAAATTACGTATCTGTTTGGCGATTTAACAGTTGATGAAAGTGCTTCTGCGGTATTAGAATGTGCTAATAAATACTACAGTAAAAATGATGGAATACTGCCTTGGTCGGAAAGACCAGAAGCGCTGAAAAAGGGGATTTTAGCCAAGATTCCGCCGATTTTAGGGGCTAGGGGCTAGGGGTTAGGGAAGGAGGACAAGGAGGACAAGGGAGATAATTGTACAGACGCGATTCATCGCGTCTCTGACAAATGACAAATGACTATTTATCGTGAAACATGTTTTGATTTTGGGGGGAACGGGTGATGCAGCAGAATTAGCTGCGAGAGTCAATGGGATTCCAGGAATTGAGGCGATCGCATCTTTAGCCGGTCGTACTCGTCAACCCTCAATCCCGGCTGGTAATGTGCGTATTGGCGGATTTGGTGGGGTGGCGGGGTTGGTTAGCTATATACAAGAGATGAAGATTGATTTTGTCATTGATGCTACCCATCCTTTTGCTAATCAAATGTCTTGGAATGCGGCTGCGGCTACGGCAGAAGTTGGTATTCCCCGATTGTTGTTTAATCGTCCGGCTTGGGAACAGCAAAAAGGCGATCGCTGGATTGAAGTTGATAAGATTACAGATGCCGCCGCAGCTTTGGAAAATAAAGCAAAACGGGTGTTTTTAACCGTTGGTAGGCAAGAAATTAGCGCTTTTGCCCACCTAGATCATATTTGGTTTTTAATGCGGGTGATAGATCCGCCTAGCTCTGATAGCTTGGTACCGCCTGGTTTAATATTGTGCGATCGCGGCCCCTTTGCCTTAGAAAATGAACGAGAAATCTTGATTCAGCACCAAATCGATACTATTGTCAGCAAAAATAGCGGTGGTGATGCGACTTATGCCAAAATTATCGCCGCGCGAGAACTAGGGGTAACAGTCGTGATGGTAAACCGTCCTCCAGTACCGCCAGGAGAGCAAGTTAATAATATTGAAGATGCTATCACTTGGTTGCTGAATAATTTGTAATTAGGGCATGGGGCATTGGACATTATTTAAAAAAGTATAGAAAATAGTAATTGTTATTTATATTTATTAGCTTATTGATTAATTACAGCATAAAAAATCCACAATACTTTGAGTGATGTTATATGGTGAAAGAACAAGATTGGCAATTAAATATTCCTGAAAGTTCACCTCTAATTACACCTTTGGCAAGCGGAGAGAAATTATCGCGCTATGAATTTGAGCGTCGCTATCAAATTATGCCTAAACATAAGAAAGCTGAATTAATTGAAGGAGTCGTATACTTAGAATCTCCTCTCAGTTTTCTCAGCCATGCAGAACCACAGAGTAATTTAGTAGACTGGTTATGGAATTACCGCATTGCTACCCCAGGTATTAAGTTAGGAACGGAACCAAAGGTAAGACTAGATCAAGATAATGAACCTCAACCAGATGCGGTTTTGTTCATCGATAACAATTTAGGCGGTAATTCTCAATTAACACAAGATAATTATATAGAAGGCGCTCCAGAATTAGTTGTAGAAATTGCCGCTAATAGTGAAGATTATAATTTATCTGATAAAGAAAAGGTTTACCGACGCAATGGTATTCAAGAATATATTGTTTGGTATTATTTAGAAAATAAGCTCAATTGGTTTCAGTTAATTCAAGGTGAATATGTACCATTGAAACCAAATGAAGATGGAATTCTATGTAGTCAAGTGATGCCTGGTTTATGGCTAGCAATTTCCGCATTAATAGCAGGTAATATGTCTCATGTAATGACTGCGTTAAAAGCTGGATTAAATTCGCCAGAGTATACAGAGTTTGTGACTAGATTGTTAGAACATATTATGTAATTGATTAATAGATTATTCTGTGTAGCTTGAAGCACATTAACGCCCTCAGGCTAGAAGCCTGGGGCTATAAATACAAAGCCTGCCTGCGCAGGCTAAATTATCTACATTTTGATATTGAATTGGTGTTACAAACCTCGTCCATTTTGAAACCAGGAGTAGTGCGGGCAGCGTTCGACTGAGCGCTCACGCCGAAGTCTTGCCCGCTACTACCACCAGGGAGCAAGATGCTCCCACTACTTTTACAGCATCTTCCTGTAAATAGACCACGCTGTAGGGGCACGGCATCAGTAAAATTATTGTATGTACCAAAAGATTATCGGTGCCGTGCCCCTACGATAGATGTTGTTCAAATAGGTGAAAACTACTTTTAAAACTATGGTTCTCAAAATAGATGTGGTTTAAAATTAGAAAATTATAACTTTTGCGCCACCCATTGTGTTACCGGAGCCATCGCCCGCCAACCTAAAAATTTACCAATAGGTTCGGCACGTTGAATTGCAATGCGGGTGAAATTTCCCCCGACTTGTTCATACCATTTAAATAATGTTTGTTCGCCTTCAATGGTGACGACATTGGCAACTAATTTACCACCTGGTTTAAGTGCTGACCAACAAATATTAAATAAGCCTTCGGCTGTGACACCACCACCGATAAAAATCGCATCAGGTTGGGGTAAATCTTTGAGGGGATGTGGTGCTTTTTCCGCAATAATTTGTAGATTGGGTACGCCTAAAGCAGCTGCATTATCAGCAATGTAGCGCAATCTAGTAGAGTTTTGTTCAATAGCGATCGCTCGACAGCGCGGATCGGTGCGCATCCATTCTATAGAAATTGAACCACAACCCGCGCCTACATCCCAGAGTAATTGTCCTGGTGTGGGTGCTAAAGTGGCTAGGGTAATCGCCCTGACTTCATGTTTAGTTAATTGTCCATCGTGGTGATAGGCGTTATCTGGTAATCCTGGCACTCTGGGTAAAGAAACTACTCCAGAATCGGCAATACAATCAACTGCGATCGCATTTAAAGCAGCGATATCTGTTTCACTCCAAGTCGCAGCTGTACTTTCTCTCATCCGTTCCTGGGTTCCACCCATCCGTTCCAAGACCGTAATTTTACTGTTACCATAGCCTCGCTGTGTCAAAATTTGTGCCACAGTTGCGGGGGTGTCTTGGTTAGCGCTTAAAATTATTAGCCGCGCCCCAGGATAAATATAAGCTTGAATTAGCGCAGCTGGACGACCGCACAAGCTTAAAGTTTCTACTTCCGTTAAAGACCATCCTAGTCTGGCACAAGCGAGACTAAACGCTGAAGGTGCAGGAATAATTGTAATTTCAGATAGGGGAATTTGTCTGGTTAAAGTGACACCAATGCCGTAACACATGGGATCGCCACTGGCTAGAACACATACAGCTTTACCACGATTTTGGATAATTTCTGCAATTGAGGCGCTAATGGGGGAAGCCCAGGTAATTTTTGGGCGTTGATCGTCACTAGGAAGCATAGCTAAATGGCGATCGCCTCCAACAATAATTTCTGCACGATCTACTAAAGAACGAGCGATCGCGCTTAACCCCCCTAACCCATCTTCACCAATACCAACAATCGCCAGCCATTTATCTATCATTAAATGATTGTAATTAAGTTATGCCTTCTTCATATCAGGAATCTAATTTTAGGTTGAACAGTTGCATAGCTGCAAGGTATATCCAGACTGGATTTCGTTATGTATAGCTTGGTTAAAGAAATCTTAACCAGTTAATGAAAAATATAAACTATGGATAATTCTCACTCCCGACTCATGCTAAATTACTAAAGCTTGGGGTTGGGAAACACCGGTGAAATTCCGGGACTGTGCCGCAGCTGTAAAGCAGTTTTAGATTTTAGATAGCAATTTTGATGGTCGGGATTATGTTAGCAACCCGTGACTCAGACAAATCAGGAGTCAGCGAATTATCCAAAATTCAATATCCAAAAATCCAAAATTGAGTAAGTCAGAATGCCAACTTTCAAGCTGTTAAAGAACAGTGGTAATATACATCCCTGCGTTGCACAGGGAAGGAGTTCTAGTCTTGTTATCGTCTGGGTTTACTAAATGTCCTGGCTTATTTTACGCCACACCTGCTCAAGATGGTATATTATCTCGCATTAGAATACCTGGTGGCATTTTAACTAGTCAACAATGTCGCGCGATCGCAGAGATAGCTCAACAATATGGCGGTGGTTATATTGATGTGACAAATCGCGCTAATTTACAAGTGCGGGAAATCCATCAGGGGATCGATGGTGAAGTGTTACAGCGTTTACAGAATTTAGGTTTAGGTTGTAGTAACACAACTGTAGATCAAATCCGCAATATTATGACCAGTCCCACGGCTGGTATCGATCCCCAGGAATTGATTGATACTCGTCCTTTGGTAACATCTTGGGATAATTACATCACAGCGAATACCCAACTATCAGGACTTTCGGCTAAATTTAGCGTTTGCTTTGATGGTGGGGGAATAGTTTCGGTAAGCGATCGCATTAATGATATCGTGTTCGCGGCTGTGTTAATGGAGAATCAGGTTTACTTCCGTCTTTGTTTGAGTATCGGCGCAAAAGGTAAACCAGCCCAAGATACAGGAATTATTGTTACACCAGAACAATGTTTACCTGTTTTAATCGCCTTAGCAGATGTTTACCTAGCTCATATTCAGCCTAGTACTAAATACAAACTGCGTCTGCGAGAGTTATTAAACAATATCGGCTGGGAAAATTATCTGCAACAAGTCCAGCAAAGTTTAGATTTTCCCCTATCTAACCGTAAAATTGAAACATCCGTTGAGAAAACAGCAATAAATTATCACCATATTGGCATTCATCCCCAACGCCAGCCAAATTTATCTTATTTTGGCGTTGTTTTGCCTTTAGGTCGATTAGAAACAATGCAGATATTAGGATTAGCTGAGTTAGCCGAAAAATACGGTAGTGGAACTCTCCGCCTCACCCCTTGGCAAAATTTACTATTAACCGATATTCCCCAAATAGCGATCGCTGATGTACAACAGAAAATTGAAGCTTTGGGATTAGATTGTGCAGTCAGTAATATTAACGCTGCATTAGTTTCTTGTTCTGGCAAGAAAGGATGTGCCGCTTCTGCAACTGACACCAAAGGAGACGCTTTAACATTAGTAGCATATCTGAAAAATCATATTGCTTTAGATAGCCCTGTAAATATTCACTTTAGCGGCTGTAATAAATCCTGCGCTCAACATCATCAAAGTGATATCACTCTCCTTGGTGTCAGCATGGAAGAAAACGATAAAACAGTCGAGGGTTATCGAGTATATGTAGGTGTGGACGACAAAGAGCAAAAATTTGGTCGGGAATATCAATTTGTAACTGTTGCTAAATTGCCCGCTTTGATAGAGGAGATACTGCTAGTATATAAAACCCAACGCCTGAACCTGAATGAGACCTTTAAAGAATTTGCTCATCGGTATGATATGAGTCAATGGTCGATGGAGACAATGGAGACGCGATGAATCGCGTCTGTACAATTTTCATTGATCCTCCTTCCCTAGCCCCTAGCCCCTAGCCCTTAATCCCTACAAATGCCTGATTACATCCAAGATGCTAAGGAAATCTATCGTAATTCTTTCGCGATCATTCGGTCGGAAGCGAATCTAGAAATATTGCCGCCAGATGTAGCAAAGGTTACGGTGCGGTTAATTCATGCCTGTGGAATGACGGATATTGTCTCTGATGTGGGATACTCCCCCAGCGCAGTGCAGGCTGGACGGGTAGCTTTGGCAAATGGTGCGCCGATACTTTGTGATTGTCGCATGGTGGCGGAAGGCATCACCAGAAAGCGATTACCTGTGAATAATCCAGTTATCTGTACGCTGTATGATGCAGAAGTTCCAGAATTAGCGCAAAAGATGGGTACTACGCGATCGGCGGCGGCTTTGGAGTTATGGAGAAAGCATCTGGAAGGCTCAGTGGTAGCAATTGGTAATGCGCCTACAGCTTTATTTCGGTTGTTGGAAATGCTAGATGAAGGTTGTCCCAAACCTGCGCTAATCTTGGGTTTTCCTGTGGGGTTTGTGGGTGCAGCTGAGTCAAAAGCCGCCCTGGCAGAAGATAGCCGCAATGTACCATTTTTAACATTACATGGTCGGCGTGGCGGAAGTGCGATCGCCGCCGCCGCAGTTAACGCCTTAGCAACAGAGGAAGAATAATATATGTCTAAAAAAGGTCGGCTGTATGGAGTTGGTATAGGGCCAGGCGATCCAGAACTCTTGACTCTGAAAGCACTACGGCTATTACAAGCTGCGCCTGTCATCGCTTATCAATCAGCCACAGATAAAGAAAGTATCGCCAGAAAAATTATCGCCCCCTATCTTTCCGGGAATCAAATCGAAGTACTGTATCACCTCCCGCGCGCGTTGGAACCGGAAAAAGCCCAGTCAATTTATGATCAGGAAGTTGAACCGATTGCAGCACATCTCGAAGCGGGACGGGATGTGGTTGTAGTTTGTGAAGGTGACCCGTTTTTTTACGGTTCCTTTATGTATGTATTTACACGTTTATCTGAGCAATACGAAACCGAAGTAGTTCCTGGAGTCTCTTCCTTAATGGCTTGTCCGGTAGCTTTGGGCGTGCCTTTTACCTACTACAATGATATTCTCACAGTTTTACCTGCACCTTTACCCGCAGAAGAATTAATATCACAGCTATTAACCACCGATGCAGCCGCAATTATGAAAATAGGGCGTCACTTTACCAAAGTGCGGGATATTTTGCATCAATTAGGGTTAGCATCGCGGGCGCTGTATATTGAACGGGCGACAATGGCACAACAACGAATTGTACCCTTAGATGAAGTCGATCCGGCGGAAGTACCTTATTTTGCAATGATTATAATTCCGAGTAAAAGTAGGTTATAAATCAATACAGTTCAGTTAAGGATAAATGTAGGTTGGGTTGAACGAAGTGAAACCCAACAAATCGCCGAAAATGTTGGGTTTCGTTCCTCAACCCAACCTACTAGTGCTGCATGGCGTAAATAACCATACCATTTTATAAATTCATTTTGATAATCTAGAGTAGTGCGAGCATCTTGCTCGCGTTTGTCAGCGAGCAAGATGCTCGCACTACAATGGTATGCTCATTTCCGCCGACCTGTACTAGCTATTTCTTCTTCTCTCTGCGTCCTTGGCGTCTTGGCGGTTCATTAAAAAAATTGACTCGGATTTTTATAGATTCCCGACTTGTTAAAGAAGTCGGGGATCAATCGCCACTAACTGTAATAATAGGGAGTTGAACAGTTACAGTAGTCCCTGTTAATAGCTGAGACTGAATGCATAACTTACCATGATGAGCATTTACAATGCGTTTGCTAATAGCTAGCCCTAATCCAGTACCTTCAGGTTTGGTAGAAAAGAAGGGTTGAGATAGCTTGCAAAGAATTTCTGGAGGTATGGGGTTACCGCTATTATGAACATTAATTGTGACTGTATCAGTTAAAGAACTATCTATTTCTAACTTCACAATATCGCCGGGTTTAACTGCTTCACAAGCATTGCGAATAATGTTAATGAAAACTTGCTTGAGTTTATCGCGATCGCCTAAAATTTGCACTGGTGATAATGTCGGCAGAAATTCAATTTTTCTGTCTATTGCTTCCGGTATTTCACACATTGTTACCAGCAACTCGCCAATAAATTTATTAATCTCTAATTCCCTCAGTTGTAACACTTGCGGCTTGGCATAAAGTAAAAT
The DNA here is from genome assembly GCF_963889195.1 of Calothrix sp. FACHB-168. Lineage (NCBI taxonomy): Bacteria > Bacillati > Cyanobacteriota > Cyanophyceae > Nostocales > Calotrichaceae > Calothrix > Calothrix sp. FACHB-168. Next base: position 28,598 of record NZ_CAWPNJ010000067.1, on the reverse strand, counting down.
TTCACTCAATAGCCGTTCTAAACGACTAGCTTCGCCGAGTGCTAATTCTAAACGTTCTTGTGCGGCGGCAGTTAAAATAGTTTTTTGAAAATACTTTAATCCCATAATCATCGTAGTTAAGGGATTGCGAATTTCATGGACAATTATCGAAGAAAATTCCCCAATTGCTGCTAATCTTTCTTGTTCTAATAGCTTGGCTTGGGTTGTGCGTAATTCTTCTGTGCGTTTTTCAATTTCGGCTGCTAATATTTGATTAAATTGGCATTGCTGCTGATAAAGATGATAGTGGTCAATAGCTGTTGCTGCTCGTTCAGCAAATAGTTCGACAATTTGAATTTCATCGTCAGTAAATTTCCTTTTATGACGCTGAAAAGAGCAAATTGTCCCAAATACTTGACCTGCACAAGTTTGTAATGGTATGCCTAAATATGCTCGGTAACCTGATGCTGGTTTACCATATTTTGGATTAGCAATTGCATCTTCAACGGCTAAGGTACGCTTCATTTCTATGACTGTATTAGTCAACTGACCATGTAATGCGTAAATCCGGGGTGCATCTTCGGGAATTTCTATACTACTTGCTAATATAGTTTCAAATCCTTCTTGGCAATAAGTAACAACTGTCCAATCTATTCCTATCAGTTCGCTAACTCCACAGGCGATGTTATGTAAATAAGAATTAAGCTCGCCAGTACGGTAATTTAATGAAGAGAGAAGTTCTATTATCCGCCGTTCCCGGTGCCATTTTTGATTAGGGAATAAGATTTGACCATCTTTGGCTTGACTCATGAATGCCTGATACATGATTTAGTAAAAAAATTCAAAAATTGAATACTAAATTTTCTGTTTTATTGCGCTTCGCGAGTCATTTGTCAGTAGTCAGTAGTCAGTTGTTTTTGGATTAGTTTAATACCCCGTCTCCTTGTAGGCGATATATATTTCTTTGCCACTGACCACTGACCACTGACCACTGACCACTTAGTCTGATAAAAAGATTGTACTAGATATAGGTTTTTTCGTATACATTAATCTTGCGAGTTTCTCCTTAAAAAAATCTAAAATTAATTAACAATCGCAGAAAAATTAAATTTTGCTGAGAATTTGCTGAGAAGTTTATTGAGAAAATATCAGTTTGATTGATGTCAATTTTTAGATAGATATAATTTCCATTGGCATAAGTCAAGCAAGAATTAGTTAACAGCGCAGTTCCAGCGCGAAATCATCTTGCTAAGTTATGCATTGAGGAATATTAAGTCATGAAATTAGGAAATTTACTGATACTAACTACTGCGGCTTTAATTGCTGTTGGCTGTGTGGAACAGTTAGCCAAAAATCAAGCTGTTGTAAATGCATCTGTACTACCATCAGTGAATGCAGAAAAACCTGTAAATCAAGCTTTAATTGCTCAAAATGTGGCTATTCGGTCAGGATCTTTTGTTTCAGGGGAACACAAAACCCAAGGTGGCGTGAGGATTACAACGAAAGCAGGTAAATCTATTTTAGAGCTTGGGCAATCGTTTAAAACTTCTACTTCCGGCCCTGATTTAGTGGTAATTTTGCATCGTGCTGATAATGTACTTGCTTCAACTCAAGCACCATCTTATCCATTAAATAAGCGTGATTATGTGATTCTCGCGCCTTTACAAAAATATAGCGGCAATCAAAGTTATACCATTCCTAATAATATTAATTTGGCTGATTACAAATCTGTGGCTATTTTATGTCGCAAGTATAATGCTACTTTTGGCGCTGCAAAGTTGAATAGTTAATTATTAGTTGTAGATTTGGGGAGCGGAATATTATGCTAGATTCATCTTTATTTATTCCCGTAATTCTGGGTACTCCACGTAAAGGGCGTCAAAGCGAATATGTAGCGAGATTTTTGGTTGAGCAGATTTCGACACGCGATCGCCTGTATACTGAACTGATAGATATCAAAAATTTGGCGATCGCAACTGACGATGCTGGCGAATCCGTCAAAGATCCGCAATTTTCCGCCACAATGGAACGTGCTGATGGCTTAATCATCGTCGCGCCAGAATATAATCACGGTTATCCCGGTTTGCTCAAGCATGTACTTGATACCTGTTTAAAAGAATATATCCACAAAGCCGTCGGATTGTGCGGTGTTTCCGCCGGTTCCTTTGGGGGTACTAGGGTAATTCAAAATCTCTTACCTGTGATGCGGGAATTGGGATTAGTGACGATTTTTTACGATTTGAATTTTGCTAACGTGCAGCAATTATTTGATGAGTCAGGAAATTTAATTGATAAACCAACTTATATTCGCCGTATGGAAAGATTTATGAATGAGTTGATTTGGATGTCAACTGTTTTGAAATATGGTAGAGAAAAAGTTAGCTTAGATCAACAAAATAATCATCAAATTAATCTTCATGCTAATAAACCTTGTCCAGAAATAGCTACTCGCATGGGTACAGATGCAATGGATACTGTGTTGCAAGTTAGTCTATGTCCGGAAACTGGAAAGGTAGAAGCTACCCCAATGACCTAAGTGATATTTAAATATGATATCGGAAAACGTAGCATAGGAGGGAATAAAAATGACAGCAAATTTACAAGGTATATTACAGCAACCAGGACAAGGTAATTCATATTGGGTACTGGGGGATTTGTACACATTTAAAGCAATAGGGGAAGAAACCGATAAAACCTATGCTTTGATGGAAATTATTGTGCAACCACAAGGCGGTGCACCGCCTCATATTCATAGTCACGAAAACGAATCTTTTTATATTCAAGAGGGAGAATTGGAATTTCAAATCGGTGAGGAAATAGTAGTAGCAACTCCTGGTACTTTTCTCCATTCTCCCAAAGGTCAAATGCATAGTTTTATTAATAAAACTGACCAGCCTGTAAAATTATTATGTTGGGTAACACCTGCTGGTGCAGAAAAATTTTTCATGGAAATCGGTGTACCAGCAGTAGATATAATTAACTCACCTGGTATTAGTCCCACAGATATTGAAAAAGTCATAGCAACTGCGCCCAAATATGGCTTAGAAATTATTCCCCCACCTTCGCAAGGCTAAATTATTGGGAGCATCCCAAATGTGCAAAAACGCCCTCACCCTATAAGGGTGGGGCTAGAAATACCAAGCCTGCCTACCCTTCGGGAACGTCTTCGACGAACGCAGGCTATCAAACTTTTAGCAAAAGAAGGCAGGCTTTGTTGGTATAGCAATACCCTAGAAGGGTATTGCGTCAAAATTGGGAGGGACATCCAATTTTTTAAATACCCAATCAATTTGTAGTGCGAGCAGCGTTCGACTGAGCGCTCACGCCGAAGTCTTGCTCGCGGTTGTTCAAAAGCGAGCAAGATGCTCGCACTACGGAATATGGGTAATTTATTTTTTGTAAGTCCCGGATGCTCCCAAATTATTGGTACCATAATTTAAACTTTTGCTTTCGGCGGTGTAGCTATACCACGTTTTAGTAAATCGGCTTCAAGTTCTTGCATAAATTTTAAATCTGCTGCTGGGAGTGTGTGATTTACAGAAGAATTCTTCTCTAAAAAGGCGAATGCTTGACGGAATTGTTGAGGATTGGTTTTAATTAGCGAGTCAAAATGACAGCTAATAATTTGCTGAAAATCCCAACTTGCAACTTTATCAGCCCAGTCTAGTACGGCTTTTGGTGCTTGGGGAAGAATTAAAGTTTGCAAAATTGGCGCGACAAAGGGACGCCCATTACTGCTGAGGGCTGCAAATGTTTGTTGCCAATTTTCCCGCCATTTAAAGGGATATAATCCAAAATAAGCTTTTCTTGACCGATTTGGCGCTTGCAAAATATCGCGCCACATATCGCCCAAGCCAGTGATTTCTACAGCGCTAGGACGAAAGTATATCGCAAATAAGGAAATTCGCTGCCATCCTTTACGGCGGTTTACGGGATTATCGGCGATCGCATCTTGGGCGCTTTCCCTGGCATGGAATAATAAAGGATAGGGATCTAATTGGGCGATCGCAGGCGGTTCTTCAGATATAGAAAGTATGGTATCAGTAAGTAATAAAGTGCGCGATCGCTTGTGAAAAATTGCCACTTCGCCAAACGAACCCCTTCCCAAATTGATATCTAACACCGCATAGTCAAATTCATTTGCAAAGGGAACTTGGCTGTTGTCTTCCGGAATTTCCTGAGTACGTTTTTGGGGAAAACCCAGCCAGCTTAAAGGTAAATTTAGCGGAAAACTCCACTGATGAGGCGCTACAAATACCTGTGCTTGGGGAAAGCGTCTCGCAAAAGGCCCCACAAATACTTTATGTTCTAAACCCGAACTTGTGGGAAGTATAATGTATTTAATATCACCATGCTTTTCCACCAAATCATTAATTAAACGGATACATTCAGCAGTTGGGGCGACAGGTGCGTAAACCAATAAACCCCCAGCCTCTAGCTTAACTACAGTCATCCGAATCGGCACAATAGTGTAGAGAATGCCTTGCTGTTGATCGAATGTCCAAATAGTATCTTTTACTACTTCAGTGCGAATTGTGCGCCGTTTGCTATAGGGGTATAGTGGTACAGCCAGCCAAAACGGCCATGACCAATCACGCGGATTTGTCTGTAATTCTTGTGACCCCTGTGCATTCATAGTTATTTTACCGTTTAATGCTCCTTTTCAATTTCTACCATTAATGGGTTGACTGTTGACTGTTGACTGTTGACTGTTGACTGGTCAAAAGATTAAAGGTGTTGAATATACTTAAATGAGTAAGCAAATTGCGTTATGAGAAGGCAATATTAACTTTTGCTTGCTAAATATACTGAAATGAGAACTCAAACCCCAGTTTGAGAACTAAATATCAACTTTTGAGTGCTAAATATACTGAAATGAGAACTCAAACCCCAGTTTGAGAACTAAATATCAACTTTTGAGTGCGGAATACACTGAAATGAGAACTCAAACTCCAGTTTGAGAACTAAATTTGCAGTTTGAGAACTCAAACCCCAGTTTGAGAACTAAATTCTGCTAATGAGTAAGCTGTCGTAGTCGTAGGGGCACGGCGTCGATAATATTTTGGTACATACGATAATTTTACTGGTGCCGTGCCCCTACAGTGTGGTCTATTTACCTGAAAATAGCTGTAAGCGGTGATGCAAGAATTTATCGTTCGCATTTTACCAAGACTATCTAGTAGTTCGTCTCATTAGTTGTGAGAAGTTGATGGTGTTCAAATCCCCGACTTCTCGAAGAAGTCGGGGATCTGTTACCCCAGAAAGCTGAAGCTGAAAAAATTTTGTAAACAATCCAAGCCCAGTTTTAGATATGTTACATTCGCAATATATAGAGTAAAAATTTCCAAGTAATTTGTTATACTCTTTGATAAATTTACAGAACCTTGAAAACTGAATCTAACGTTTCCCAGTGAAAACAAAAGTATTTGTTTTGACTAAACACACGTAAATTTTTCGCGGGTGTAGAGCAATCGCTCAAACCCTGATTCTTTCGTTGACCCCCGCGAATCGCTTACTACATAAAGCTTTGAGGTGTCTGTATTGATGTTCCAATGTCAATAAATTATGCTTATTGACAGTAAATTTAGACCCCCCGCTAAAATGGCACCTTCAACCCCAGTTATAGCAACGGTTCTAGAAGGGTAGGGTTTTCAATTCATCACCCCTCACGGGGATGGAAACAAGCGTGAAGCCTATAACTCCAGAAATTGGGATTAATAGTTTTCAATTCATCACCCCTCACGGGGATGGAAACTTAGCAAATAAAAATTCGCCAAATGGTTCATATACGATTAGTTTTCAATTCATCACCCCTCACGGGGATGGAAACCATACTAAGGCTGCTAGCAAAAAGAACACGAACCAATGTTTTCAATTCATCACCCCTCACGGGGATGGAAACCCAGTTTTTGCAGCCGATTGGACTGCTTTATAACCAAGTTTTCAATTCATCACCCCTCACGGGGATGGAAAATGAAACATTAACCTAAATCAGTGAAAGATAAATTGTAGGTTGGGTTGAACGAAGTGAAACCCAACAAATCCGGGAAAATGTTGGGTTTCGTTCCTCAACCCAACCTACGCATATTAGGGTTTTTGGTGTTATGTGGATGGGTTTCAACACATTACCCCTCACGGGGATGGAAAACGAAACATTAACCCAAATCAGCCACAATGCCAAAATGATCTGAGGGATAAATATTAGAATTCTCCGGCGCAGGTTCAGTGAGAATCAATTGACAGTCGCGCACAGTCAAATTATTGCTAATAAATATGTAATCCAGAGTACCGCGCCAAGGTTTCCAGGTGCGATTAACATACAAATTCAGTAACCTCAGTGCAACTTTACGCCACAAGCTGCGGTTAGGTTTCACCAAAGGCGTAGGACAAGTATATTCTGGTTCTTCGCCATGATAACTGGCGTAAGCTGAGGTAAATTTTTCGCAGATAAATGCAATTTCGGGGGTGTCGGGAGTGGCGTTAAAATCTCCGACGGCGATAATGGGGATTTCTGGTGGTAGCTTACCCAGCCAATTGACTAATAGCTGTATCTGCTTCATCCGTTCTGGTGTAGAACCAGGTTGCCAATAATAATGTCCGTTGCAAAATATTATAGAGCGATCGCCTATTTTTACCTCTACATATTGCGCCAGTCTACCTTGACTTTGTAAATTAAGTTGCGCTTGCTGTATAAAAGGATAGCGGCTGAGAATGGCAATTCCGTACTCAATGCCAATTTTAGCAACTCGCTCTTGATAAGATACTAAATATAAATAAGGCATTTCTAGCTGTTCTGCTAGCCAAGCTGCTGTATTTGCTTGTAAATTAACTTCTTGTAATCCAATTAAATCTGCCTCAACTGCTTTCAATCCTTCTACTAATAGTTGTCGTCGCCTCTCCCATAAATCCATTTCAAATAAAATGTTGATTGTGACAACTTTAACCATTTGTATCAGGCTCCTATTTAGTTTTTGTCAGAGACGCGATGAATCTTTGTCAGAGACGCGATGAATCGCGTCTCTACAATTTTGCTCCTTCCCTTTAGAATTGCGTGACAGTGACGCTAATTCCAGAATCTAATTTCGGGACTTTTAAATATTCAATTGGTTCGCTGCTTCTGGGGGGAGGGGTTTGATTGTTGTTGAGTTCCTGACATTTTTCAAATGCAGCACCAGGATTTTCTAGGAACTCTAAAGGATTCATTTTTTGACATCCTTGTTGCTGGATGATGGAAATTCTATTGTTAGTTGGTAGCAAACTATTAGTAGGTTGAATGATGACATTTTGCCACTTACTATCAATGGTGGCTGCTTCTGTTGCTAAATTAGCTGCTTGATTAGTGTCTTGTATTGTTGATTCTGTGACGCCAATCTGATGATTTTCTACTGGTGTCAGAAAGAGATTTTGTTGTTGAGCAGAGGCTGTTTTTGTACCTGCGATCGCACTGATGATAACTAAAAAGAATAAGATGGAAAATTTCATTGTTACGTTCTCAATAAATAAATCAAACTGAACCGCCAAAAACGCAAAGTGCGCCAAGGATAGAGATTAAGGGAAGTTGGCGCAGTTTTATTAAAAACAATGTAACCAGTATAGTTATAGCAAATTAGCTTTAAAAATAGTATAAACTTTCCCATTGTTAGATGAATATATGATGATTATAGATATTTTCCTTTGCTTTTTGATGTAATACGTTCATATACTAAATATGTAATGCCTATTTCCTGGTAAATACATATTTTGGTCACATATGGCAAAAAATTAATACAATTACTAACTTTACATTCTGCTACAACAAGACTATTTTTTCCGTAATCGCTGAGTCGGAAACAGTATTAATAACTTAGTCCCCTTGTTTAGAATTATACATAAGTGAATGCTACTAACGATCGCCACCACAGATTCCCCAGCAACGGAGTTAGGTTTTTTACTCCATAAACACCCAGAACCCTGTACTGCGGCGTTACTGTTGGATGTCGATCCGGTGAAGTTAGTGCGGGGAAAGGGTGCTAGGCTAGAAAAATATGTAGCTTCTTCATTTTTAAGTTTAGCGAAATAAACCACAACTAGCACAAACTCCCATACCTGAAGACAGCATCTCTTCCTCTCTGCGTCTCTGTCTTGAAAAGTTCTGTTCGCCGGAAGCCGGCGCTCAGACTTTTCGCTGCGTCTCTGCGTGAAATTAAATAATTATCAATGGAAGCAATAATTTTTATCGGTATTCAAGGCGTAGGTAAATCGACTTTTTATCAAAAAAACTTCTTTAACACCCACATTCGCATTAACCTAGATATGCTCAAAACCCGCCATCGAGAGCAAATTTTTCTTCAAGCTTGTTTAGCAGGTAAACAACCTTTCGTGGTAGATAATACTAATCCTACTATTGAAGAGAGACAGCGTTATATTACTCCAGCCAAAGCTCAAAGTTTTAAAATCGTCGGTTACTACTTTCAGGCTGCATTAGAAGATTGCAAACAGCGAAATAATCAAAGACAACCTAAGCAAATTGTGCCTTTAGTCGGATTATTAGCAACTTATAAAAAGTTAGTTTTACCTATATGGGCAGAAGGATTTGATGCAATTTACACAGTCAAATCCGAATTAAATTATTCATTTATTGTAGAGGAGTGGCAGCATGAAATTTGATGAACTGGATAGTAGAATGCGGATATTTGAAACAGCACACGATCATTGTGTGTTGCCAGGAATTTATATTGTAGCAAGATTAGATGGTAGAGGTTTTACAAGACTCACAAAAGAAGTTCATCAATTTGAAGCGCCTTTTGATATCCGCTTTCGCGATTTAATGTTAGAAACTGTCGAACATTTAATGAATTGCGGGATTGATATCACTTATGGTTATACCCAAAGTGATGAAATATCTTTGTTGTTTGCTTACAATGAAAATACCTTCGGGCGAAAATTAAGAAAACTCAACTCAGTTTTAGCCAGTGAAGCTAGCGCCAAATTTTCTTTAATGTTAGGTTCTTTAGGCTGCTTTGATTGTCGCATTTCTCAGCTTCCCAATTCCACAGAAGTAGTCAATTATTTTCGCTGGCGGAGTGAAGACGCCCACAGAAACGCTTTAAATGCTCATTGTTATTGGTGTTTGCGTAAAGAAGGAAAAAACGCCACTCAAGCAACCAGCATGATGAAAGGTTTATCTGTAGCTGAGAAAAACGAATTGTTATTCCAACATGGAATTAATTTTAATCAAATTCCTAATTGGCATAAACGCGGTATTGGGCTATATTGGGAAACTTACGAAAAGCAAGGATTTAACCCGCTTAAAAGTGAAATTGTTCCAGCAACAAGAAGACGCCTTAAACGCGATTTAGATTTAAAAATGAAAGATGAATACAGCCAATTTATCGCTGAATTAATCTCATAATTATATTCATAAATAAATGTAGGGTGTGTTGTCGCGCAGCGCAACGCACCGAATATCTAAAAATATCCTACGCCGCATCCATCAATGCGTTTTTGGGATTTTAGCATGAGAAAGCTAACCAGTAGATCCGCGATTGTAATGCGATCGCATCACCCAGTTATATTACAGCAATTTTCAGGTAAATAGACCACACTGTAGGGGCACGGCACCAGTAAGATTATTGTATATACGAGAAGATTGTGGACGCCGTGCCCCTACTACGATTGTGGTTCAAATGCATGAATACTGCTGTAATCTAATAGTCAGTAATGCGATCGCATCTTGATGGCTAGTAAATCAATTTTGTATAATTATTTACGCCATCAAGCCATAGCTAATAATTGACAATGTAGCACCTTGCGGGTCTTGAATCATCGCAAATCTGCCAACATCAGGAATATCCATCGGTGCAAGGCAAACTTTTCCTCCCAATTCTTCTACTTGCTTGGCAGTAGTATCAACATCTTGAACTGTAACATATACACCCCAGTGTGGCGGGATTGCAGACATCTCATCTGGCATTTTCATCAATCCACCCACTTGTTGACGCGCTGCTGAGAGAACCGTGTAAACTCCTTCTGGGATTGGTTTATCTTCCATTGTCCAACCAAAGAGTCGGCTGTAAAATTCTTTTGCTGCGGTGGTGTTAGTTGTCATTAACTCACACCAACTAAAAGCACCATGCTGTTGAAATACATTAGTCATAGTTTTAAACTGCTCAAGGCAGGCTATAGACAACGTCGCATTTATTATAGTTCAATTGTACTATAAATCCGTGTAAGTACATCAAAATTTACCGAATTTGCGATCGCAACCTTGTGCATCAAATAGAAAAAACACCTAAAGCATCTCAAACTTTAATTGATGACTCTGAAAAAAATCATGAGTAAAATGATCTATAACATTGGTATCGCTCAATTCTAAATTATAAAAATCAACAAACTCATGATCAAAATAAGGGCCAGCGTGCCAAGTACCGACATTTAATTTAATAAAACAATTTCCAGGAATGCGAAAAGCCGCAATTTCTGCTAACACTGGTACATCTAATTCATTATGAGGCGGGCAAACTCCCATTAACCAATCTTTCCCAGCTAAAGAACCTAAACATTGAGTACATTGCACGTGGCGGGTAATTTTATGAAATTTGCGCCCGTTACAATGCAAGCGCATAATATAAAATCTCGGCGTACCATTTTGCAGATTTAATTGCGCATCTTCCGCATCAAAAGCTTTACCATCATCACTAGGAAAAATCACCTGTCCGAAAGGTTGAAAGTTTTCTGGTGTAATTAATTTCGCCTGCAATTGTTGTATGGTTTGTGATGTACTCATAATATTTATGAAATTACCAATCTAATTCTTGAGGAATTAAGGATTTAGGAATTATCGACGCTTGCTTTTCTTTATCTGAAGGTTGAGTATACCACCAAGCCCAAGCAATAAACACTGCTTGAAAGGGAAGGCGAATCGCTTGTACCCAAGGTGAATCTGAATAAGGTATGGTTTCAATCTTAATATGATTGACTGCCATATTGATATTCGCCGGAAAAACCGCAATAAATAGCAAAATTAATCCCCAAGCAGCAGCTTGACTCACAGGGGGAACTAATAAGCCGATACCGCCTAAAATTTCATAAAAGCCACTGAGATAAACTAATCCTAACGGATATGGCAGTTGTGGCGGCATAATTTTAACGAAAGGTTGAGGGAAAACAAAATGCGTCACACCCACAATAATTATTGATATCGCCAGGATGACACGCCAAAGTTCTTTATTTTTGTACATGAGATTCACCTAATTCTTAATTTAGTGACATTTCTTTAGTTTTATTGGCTAATCTAATTCTGTCTTCACTCTCCAGTGAGAAAATTTGCGAAAATGCTTCCAAAATCGCACTCGCGACTTTAGAGTGTTGAGATATAGCAATTCTATATAATTGGTGAAATTTGCAATCTCTCAGCTTGTTCTCTTATCCTTGGCGTACTTGGCGTACTTGGTGAAGCAGTCGCAGTCTTGGCGCTTTGCGTCGATTGCGTTAGCGCAGCGTTAGCGAGTCTTCGAGCGTCACTGCTGAACCCGAAGGGCGGTTCATTAAAAAAATATTTTCACAACTCATATAGGATTGCTATAAGTAAAATCGGTATCTAGCAAAAGGCGAGTTATGAAAAAAGACTTGAATCGGCGTCAATTTATCCTGTTTAGTTCCGCAGCGTTAGGTACTAGCTTAATGCTAAAAGCTTGTAGTAGTAACCAAACCACACCAACAGCAAAAACCACAACCACAGCAGGGGGTGGTACTTCAGGGTTTAAAATAGCGATCGCACTTCCTGGAATCATTACCGATAAAGCTTGGAATCAATCTGGCTATGAAGGAGTCACCCTCGCCAAGCAAAAGCTAAATGCAGAAATCGCCTATGTAGAAAAGGTAGCGCAAGCGGATCAAACAGAAGTTCTCACAGATTTTGCGCGTAAAGGCTACAATCTTATCTTTGCCCATGGCGGACAATTTGATGCCGCAATCGAACAAATCGCGCCACAATTTCCTAAAACTTTTTTTGTGGGGGTAAATGGTAATCTTAAAGCCGAAAATATTGCCTCATTAAGAATAGATCATTTACAAGCCAGTTATTTATGTGGAATTATCGGCGCTTCCATGACTAAATCGAATAAACTAGCTTATATTGCAGGCGAGAAATTTCCAGCAACCGAAGGAGAATTGAGAGGATTTGAATTAGGCGCAAAATCAGTGAAACCAAATATTCAAGTTACCTCTACTTTCACAGGTGATTGGAATGATGTCGCCAAAGCGAAAGAAGCGACTTTAGCAATTATTTCTTCCGGTGCTGATGTCATCTATCAATGGTTAGATAATGCCTCGGCTGTTGTTTTACAAACTGCTAGCGACAAGGGAGTATATGCTTTTGGCAATACCAACGATCAATTAGATATAGCACCAAAAGCTGTGTTAACAAGTGCAGTTAAACGCTTAAATTTAGCCATAGCTTATTTGGCAGATTTAGTTCAGAAAAAACAAATTAAAGGACAAATATATACAATTGGTTTAGAAAGAGCAGATATTTTATTTTTAGGAAAATTTGGAAAGACTGTACCCGAAGCAGTACAGGAACAAGTATTAAATGTTAAAGACGATATTGTTGAGAAGAGAATTATTTTTACAGATTGTCAAGAAGCTGGTAAAGATACACGCTGCGTCAAAAAAGTAGCAGAATAAGTTTATTAATTAATGTTGTTTTGGTGCGTTGCGCTACGCGACAACACACCCTACAATATGTGGATTATTTTTATTTACATGAACTATTTACGCTTAGAAAATATTACTAAACGCTTTGGTTCCTTTATTGCTAATGAGGCTATTAGCCTCGATGTTAAATCTGGAACTATTCATGCCATTCTGGGCGAAAATGGTGCAGGTAAGAGTACCTTAATGAATATCATTAGCGGACTTTACCAGCCAGATGCAGGAAAAATTTATCTTGCAGAACAAGCAATTACAATCACTTCGCCTCATCAAGCAATTAAATTAGGTATTGGTACGATATATCAACATTTCATGCTGGTACCGCAGTTAACTGTCACAGAAAATATTATTTTAGGTACAAAACCAAGCTGGCGATTAAATTTGCGCCAGAAACACCAAGAAATCGCTGCATTATCCCAAGCTTACGGATTAGAAATAGATCCGACAGCGAAGGTAGAGAATTTACCCGTAGGAATACAACAACGAGTAGAAATTCTCAAAGTACTTTACCGCCAAGCTAAGTTATTAATTCTCGATGAACCAACAGCAGTATTAACACCACCAGAAGTAAAATCATTAATTGCTATCTTGCGTCAACTCGCAGCCGCAGGTAATACCATTATTTTTATCAGTCATAAATTAGACGAGGTAATGAACCTCTGCGATACAGTCACAGTTTTGCGTCAGGGAAAAGTAGTAGAGACAACAGCAACTAAATCTACCACACCCCAGCAATTAGCAGCATTAATGGTAGGAAAAGAAATAAATTTACAATTAAATAAACCCCCCATATCTTCAGGAGAAGTTATCCTCACAGTACAAAACTTACAAGTTGCAGATGATAGAGGAATTACAACTGTAAATAACATCTCTTTTGAACTGCGCAAAGGTGAAATTTTGGGCGTTGCGGGTGTCGATGGAAATGGACAAAGAGAATTAGCTGATGTGTTAGCAGGGTTACGAAAAGTAAAGCAAGGTAACATAAAGTTTACACATCAACCTTGCATAGTTGGTTACATCCCAGAAGATAGACAAACAATGGGATTAATTATGCAATTTAGCATTGCCCAAAACTTAATTTTAAAATCTTTTAACTATTTGCCCTTTTGTCGTCGGTTTCTGTTACAACAAAAAGCGATCGCCCATCATGCCCAAGCTGCAATGGAAGAATTTGATATCCGCGCCACAGGGAAAGATATCAAAGTCAGTCAGCTATCGGGAGGAAATCAGCAAAAAGTAGTATTAGCGCGAGAATTGGCGCGAGAACCAGGGTTAATTATCGCCATGCAACCTACACGCGGCTTAGATGTTGGTGCAACAGCAGCCGTGCATAGTCGAATTTTAGCAGAACGCGATCGCGGTGCCGCAATTTTGTATATTTCCACCGAATTAGAAGAAGTCATGGCAATGAGCGATCGCCTTGCCGTAATCTATAGAGGTGAGTTTGTCGCTATTTTAGATGCAGCAACAGCGACGGTAGCAGAGATTGGTTTATTGATGGCTGGGGAAGGAAGGTGACGAAAATCCAATTTGGAATCAAATTAGAGGAGACTAATATGCCAGATCAAGAATTAAAATTTCTATCTAGCAAAATTGATGTTGGAGTCAAAGCAGCAATTGCAGCCGCGATTGAAAGACATCGCCAGCTTGGACAATCAATTAGTGTTATGAAAGATGGTAAGGTAGTGACTTTAACTGCTGATGAGATTTCAGCAATTCAAGTTAATGAAATGGATAAAACATCCTCTTTCCAAAGCTAAAAATCGCAATTAATGGCATGAAATTCCTGCTACCAATCCTATCACCGCTAATTGCGATCGCATCTGCTTTACTTGTCGGTGCTATCCTCATCCTAGTTGCTGGAGCGAATCCCCTCACAGCCTACACAGCTTTATTTCAAGAATCCCTCTCTACCTATTTTGGATTTGGTAACACCCTCACAAAAATGACACCGCTATTATTCACCAGCTTAGGAGTATTAGTAGCACTGCGGGCTGGACAATTTAATATTGGTGGCGAAGGACAAATTTATTTAGGTGCATTAGGCAGTACTTTAATTGGTTTATATGTAACCGGATTACCTGCTTTCATTCATATTCCCTTAGCACTGTTTGCTGGATTTCTGTTTGGTGCAGTTTGGGGTTGGATTCCTGGTTATCTTAAAGCCATACGGGGAGTAAACGAAGTAATTACCACCTTATTACTCAACTATATTGCAGTGAATTTAGTTAGCTATCTCGTGCAAAATCCTTTAATGGCTCCAGGTGCGCCTAGCCCTTATTCGCCGTTAATTGCCAACACCGCCCGCCTAGCGATTATATTACCACAAAGCCTAGCTCATGCAGGAATTTTATTATCATTACTTGCCGCCGGGATATTGTGGGTATTGTTAGAGCGATCGCCCTTAGGTTACCAAATCACCGCCGTAGGACAAAACCCAATAGCCACCCGTTATGCTCACATCTCCGTAGAACGAACAATTATGCTAGTAATGGCATTAGCAGGAGGATTAGCAGGATTAGCTGGAATTTGTGAAGTAATGGGGTTAAAATTCCGCTTATTTGAACAAGTTTCCCCAGGTTATGGATTTGACGCCATTGCGATCGCTTTTTTAAGTCGTGGTAGCATCTTCGGTGTCATCCTCACATCCTTATTTTTTGCCGCCCTGCGCAGTGGTGCAAACGTCATGCAGCGTAGTGCTGGCGTGCCAGTCACAGTAGTTTATGCAATTCAAGGATTAACAGTATTATTCATAGCTATCAGCCTAGCAGTAGAAAGACAGATAACAGTAAAAACGCAAAGTCACGCCAACAGTTAACGCACTAAAAAAACTGGCATTGCTGAATTAGGGGATGAATTTTGAGCTATTGAAATTTTCCACTCCTTATTCTCTCTGCGTCTCTGCGCCTCTGCGTGAGATAAATCATCCCACAATTATGCAACGCCAAAAAACTTTGCGAACCTTTGCGTTTAAAAACAGATATGAACAATCTCAACTTCTTCTCTGATTACCTCATAGCAACCTTACGCCTCACCATCCCTTTAGGATTCGCTGCTCTAGGCGGATTATACTCCGAACGCTCAGGAGTCTTAAACATCGCCCTAGAAGGAATGTTACTCACAGGTGCTTTTACCAGCGCTGCTGCAACTTTCTACACTAATAACCCTTGGCTTGGTATCCTAGCCGCCTTATTAGCTGGTGCTTTGGTGGGATTACTCCATGCTATTTTATGTATCACTTTGCGCATTGACCAACTAGTCTCTGGACTAGCAATTAATCTCGTCGCTGCTGGGTTAACATCATTTTTAGGCAGGTTAGTATTTAGCGGTAGCAGTACACAGCAATTACCAGGAATTCCCGCAATTATCATTCCAGGTTTAGCGAATATTCCCGTGCTAGGTTCGCTATTCTTTCAACAAAATATCCTAGTATATTTACTAATATTTTTAGTATTTCTAACAACCTATATTTTATATCAAACCAGCTTTGGCTTAACATTGCGGGCTGTAGGCGAATCGCCCAAAGCAGCAGATACAGCCGGAATATCAGTAGAAAAAGTCCGTTATATTGCTGTAATAATTAGCGGCTGTCTAGCGAGTTTAGGCGGTGCTTATTTAACTTTAGTCCAAGTCAGATTTTTTGCCGAGGGGATGAGTGCAGGTAAAGGATTTATTGCGATCGCAGCTTTAATATTTGGCAGATGGCATCCTATATATAGTGCCTTAGCTTGTATGCTATTTGGCGCTACAGAAGCCTTGCAACTGCGAATTCAAGCCTTAGGTGCAAATATCCCCTACCAATTTTTAGTAATGTTACCTTATGCGATCGCTTTATTAGCATTAATTGGATTAGCAGGGAAATCTACACCGCCCAAAGCCTTAGGTAATCCATACAAATAATTGGGCATTGGGCATTGGGCATTGGGCATTGAGTCTTTATGCTTACTTAGTTCCAAATAGGCGATCGCCTGCATCGCCCAAGCCGGGGATAATATAACCATGTTCGTCTAAATGGTCGTCAATTGCGGCTGTGTATAAAGGTACATCTGGATGCACCGCACAAAAATGCTCAATTCCTTCCGGTGCAGCAAGTAAGCAGACGAACTTCATTGATAAAGGATTAGTAGATTTTAACCGTTCTACCGCCGCTACAGCCGAATTCCCCGTTGCTAACATCGGATCAACAACAATCATGTCTCGATGTTCCACATCATGGGGGACTTTAAAATAATATTCTATGGGAATCAAGGTTTTCGGGTCGCGATATAAACCCACATGTCCCACCCTAGCTGAAGGCATTAACTCCAGCATCCCATCTAAAATACCCTGTCCTGCCCGCATAATCGAAACTAGCACCAACTTTTTATCAGGTGCAAGCACAGGCGCATTCATCGGTGCGAGTGGCGTTTTAATTTCCTCGTATTTCAGAGGTAAATCCCTAGTTACCTCATAAGCCAACAACAAACTAATTTCTTTCACCAGATTCCGAAATTTTGTTGTACTAGTTTCCACCCGCCGCATCAGCGTTAACTTATGCTGAATCAATGGATGTTCAATAAGCGTTACTTGATTTTGTTGGTCAATTGTCATTTTTTAACGTGTCGCAGAAGTCCCCACCTTAAATGTACTCATAAGGTGGCGATTGTGAGTGGGGGGTGAGGAACGATCGCCGAAGTCCCAAGTCATTGTATGGGTATCTTTGATACCTGGGTCGATGAAGCTACCGTTGAAGGTAATAGCTGTACTTTATATGTGTTATTTGAAGCGGGAGGCAAATTATGGATGCTGAAGAGTTGTTGCAGCGTTATGCTCCTGGGGAAAGAAACTTTCCTGGAGTCAGACTCAGGGGTGTTTTTTTGGATAACGCTAACTTGAGGGAAATTAACCTCACTAAGGCTGACTTGAGTGGAGCTAACTTGAGTGGAGCTAACTTGAGTGGATCGGACTTGAGTGGAGCTAACCTGAGTGGAGCTAACTTGAGTGGAGTTATTTTTATTGGAGCTAACCTGAGTAAAGCTAAGTTGAGAGGAGCTAATTTTAAAGACAGTGGAATTATCGATTGTAACTTGACCGAAGCCATTTTGGATGGGGCTATCTTCGGTGGAGAAGAAAGTACTATCCAAGGATCTAATTTTAATAAAGCTTCCCTACGTGGTGCTACTTTTATCATGGCTTCCTTGTGTATAACTACTATGAGAAGTGCTATTTTGGATGGTGTTGTTATTGATACAGATACTGGGTTGAAGGATGTTGATTTGACTGACGCTAGTTGTAAAGGATCTAATTTGGTCGAGCTTAACTGTGCTTGGGGTGGAACTATTATCCTGCCCAATGGTCAGTCGATTAGTCGGCAAGACTAAAGAATTCTCTAAATCACTATCAGTGCGATCGCAATCTCCCGTAGGTTGGGTGGAGGCTTTGCGGAACCCAACACATGATATCAAGAAAATAGAAATTATTTAAATAACCAAATACTTAATTCAACGCTCAAAATCAACGCTTCAAATATTGTATAAAATGTTGGGTTACGCTACGCTGCACCCAACCTACGAATCTTGATTTGTCATTTGTCATTAGTCATTTGTCATTAGTCAGTTTCCTTGTCCCCTTTCCCATCTTCCCAATCAGTCAATCACGAGAACATCTCACAACTAAGTATGAAAATCTGTTTTCCCAATGCCCAATGCCCAATGCCCCATGCCCAATGCCCTCAAGCTAGAATACCGTCCCATCACTCTCTATTTGTATGGGGGGTATCCCACCTGTTCTGAGTTCGGCGGCGATTTTGCGTCCAGCTGTCCATGTTCCCCCTTGGAGGATTTTCACTAAAGGTAGTTCCTCTGGACTCATCCCCAACTTTTCCCGGACTGTCGCCGCAATTCTATCTAAAAGAATCACAGTCAAAGCCCGCCATTCAACTATAACTGCTGATGCTACCGAGTGAGATGTGTGTAAAATTTCTGGATTTTTCACGCTTATCACTCCCAAATCCAGACATAATCCCCCATTACGATATTCTGGTAAACCAGTGAGTCGATCCAAACCAGTAATTGTCAAACCAAGTTCTTGCAATGGTTCTAACAAAGAATATGTTAACCACTGAGATAATTTATGGAAAGGGACTAAACCATCATCACTAATCGCTGGATGTTCCCAAACATCGCCTAAATTTACCCCAGCTATCTCTAATCTACCCGGCCAGATATCACTTAACCCTTCCAACACTGCACTTAATACAATTGTCGCGGCTAACTGTCCATTCTCCGACTTACCCAAGAGATATGTAACCAAATTCCCCGGACGAGGATTTGTATCACCAAATAAATGGGGGGAAGCCAGTAAAACTTGTCCTAATTTTTGCAATAAATTCAACCTTCCGCCAATCCCCACCAAAGGATTATCAGCAGTTACCTGGAACCCTGCTGCTAATTCCGCCTCAGTTAATTGTTGTAACCGAGAAGCATCAGCCTGGGGTAAACCATCACTAGCAAAATTTCCTTGACAAAACATCTGGAAACTCGCCACCGCTAACCCTTCCGAACGCCCCAACCTTAAATTAGTTTCCTGCTCATGATAATGCCATCTATCCCCAGCACCAGCATCTAAAAGCACGCTAATAATCGCCAAATCAAACTTCGCCGCCGCCTTTTCCTCTGGAGATAACCCCGCCAACAGCGTATCTAACCTAGCTAATCGCCCCACACCCCCAACTTCAAAATGTCGCCAGCGACTGTGAAACGGAACATCCAAATTCGGGTATTCTCCCCGTATCACCTCCATCACATAATCCGCCACCCTTCCCAACTGATTCAAATCGCACAGAAAATTCTCTGACTTCCCCTCACACACCCAGGAAAACAATTCTCCACACCGTTCCCGAATCGCTGCCGGCGAACGAATATATGCAACTAACTTCTCTTCCTCTCTTGGCGTACTTGGCGTCTTGGCGGTTCGTATTTCCACTTTTCACCTCCTAATCCAGGAGACGCGATGAATCGCGTCTCTACAATTTGTTTTAACTTTCCAAATCTCGCCCTTTTACTTCTCCTAAACTTTCTGTGTCTAATACCTCGCCTGTGGTATAATATCCTGCCGCTTTTTTTGCCTCAATTTCTACCCGCGCATCCTGGGGAATTAAATCTTCTGGGATAGGTACTCTTTCGACAATTTCAATCCCCGCTTGGGTGATGGCATTGTATTTCATATTACTCATGGATACCATACGGTCAATTCGGGTAATCCCTAACCAATGCAATACATCGGGCATTAACTCTTGAAAGCGCATATCCTGCACACCCGCGACGCATTCTGTCCGGGCAAAATAGGCATCAGCGCGATCGCCTCCTTCTTGACGCTTCCTGGCATTGTAAACTAGGAATTTGGTAACTTCTCCCAAAGCCCGTCCTTCTTTACGGCAATAGACAATCACTCCTACACCCCCTTCTTGGGCGGTTTGCACGCAAACCTCAATTCCATGCACTAAATAAGGACGACAGGTACAGATATCGGAACCAAACACATCAGAACCGTTACATTCATCATGTACCCGCACTGCTAAAGGTTTATTCGGATCGGCGATCGCATCAATATCACCGACAATATAAACAGTGACACCGCCAATTGGCGGCAAAAATACCTCTAAATCAGAACGTGTCACCAATTCCGGGAACATTCCCCCAGTTTGCTCAAATAAAGCACGGCGTAAATCGGTTTCTTTAATGCCAAACCGCTTGGCAATTCCTGGTAAATACCATACAGGCTCAATCGCCGCCTTTGTCACCACCAAATCGCCGCCAGGCTTCATAATTTTGCCATCTACCTGCAAGCGCCCTTTATCCACCGCATCTTGCAGTTCTGGCATATTAATATGCGCTTGGGTAATCGCAATCGTCGGGCGGATGTCATAACCTTGGGCGTAATAAGAGCTAAATACCTCACTCCCTACCGCCCCAAAGGGGTCAAGTGAAACAATTTTATCAGCATCGAACCAACTCGGATGAGGGCCAATGTGAGTTACTGGCGCTGTATTCGTTAAATCAGCCCGATGATCTGATTGTAAAGCACCGCTAGCTACTGCTAAAGCGCGATACACCGCATAACTACCAGAGTGAGTGCCAATGACATTTCTATGTGCTTGCTTTGTTAAAGTCGCAATAATCGGCCCCCGTTCCAGAGGATTACTCGCTCCCCAATGAATCGGAATGGGCTTAGTACCACCGCTATTGGGATGGGATGTGAGAACAATATGCCGGGAACCGCTATTTTGCTTTGGCATAATTAATTAATTTTTTTTGTGCTGTTTTTATCAAGTATTAGTCAATAGGGTTTTGTCAACTATTGGTAAATATATGATGTCCTAATGACTAATTTTGGATGAATTTATTTGTTTAAATCCGTATTAATAGTATTACTGAATACAACTTAAATACAACACGGAAAATGCGTAATTTACAACTGTAATAAGAGAATTTAAAGTTAACTTTAAAAATGCCTAAGTAGAGAATTTTGTGCGAAAGTTGATATATAAATACGATTACCTAGATCACATTTATGGATTCTTTATCGATCAGATCTTTACTTGAAGATTTGAAAAATGCTGACGCTACAGTTCGGGAACAGGCCACAAAGAAATTATGGCGGATTTGGTTTCAGCAAAAGGGAATTTATGGCTTAGAGAAAATAGATAACAGCCAGAAGTTACTTGATGCTGGTGAAACTACGGAAGCTGAAAAAGTCCTAAGCCAACTAATAGAAGAACAACCAGATTTTGCTGAGGCATGGAATCGTCGTGCTTTTCTTTACTACAGTATCGGTGATTATCAAAGATCCTTAGCTGATTGCCAAATGGTGATTAATTTAAATCCCGTACATTTTGGCGCACTGCATGGTATGGGATTATGTTATGCCGCTCTGGGAAAATATCGCGAAGCTATCCAAGCTTTTCAAAACGCGCTGAAAATTCAACCTTATTCGGTGGTGAACCAAAAGCTGATTTTAGAATGTACATTCAGAATCAGCTAAAATACCACAGATTAAGGAGCGTTATCCTGTTCCATGAATCAATCTCCATGCTCATCAACTGCAATTTCTCGCCTTAGTCGCCGTCAGTTTCTTCAGTACAGTTGCATCGGTATAAGTAGCAGTTTGCTTGCGGCTTGTACTAATAGCAATCCAGCTTCAAATACAAGTTCAGGGTTAGATAAAGTTACCTTTGGTACAAATTGGCTTGCCCAAGCAGAACACGGCGGATTTTACCAGGCGATCGCGACGGGAATCTACAAAAACCACGGGCTAGATGTCACAATTAAAATGGGTGGCCCCCAAGTACCTAGTGGTACCCAGTTATTGATGGGAGGAGCAGTAGATTTTTTCATGGGTTATGGCATTGATGCCATAAACGCCGTAGCACAAGGAATTCCCAAAATCACGGTAGCGGCAATTTTTCAAAAAGATCCCCAATGTATTATTTCCCATCCCAACACAGCAATTAAAACTCTTGCCGACCTCAAAGGCAAACCGATTTATGTCTCAGCCGCCGCTAACCTGAATTATTGGCCTTTTCTGAAAGCTAAGTATGGTTTTACAGATGCACAAAAACGCCCCTATAATTTCAATCCTGCCCCATTTTTGGCAGATAAAACCTCAGCCCAACAAGGCTACATTACATCCGAACCTTTTGCTGTGGAAAAGCAAGGTGGATTTAAACCATTAGTATTTTTACTAGCAGATTATGGTTACGAACCATACGCCACAACAATTGAAACCAAGAAAGAATTAGTCGCCAAAAATCCCGATTTAGTCAAGCGATTTGTTGATGCTTCGATTAAAGGTTGGTACAGTTACTTAGAAAATCCCCAACCAGGTAATCAATTAATCAAACAAGAGAATCCCGAAATGACTGACGAGCAAATTGCTTATGGGATTGAAAAGCTCAAAGAATCGGGAATTATCTTGTCAGGCGACGCAGAAAAACAAGGCATTGGCGCAATGACACAGGCACGCTGGAAATCATTATTCGATAGCATGGTAAATACCGGACTGTCTCAGCCCAATGTTAATTATCAAGATGCATTTACCTTACAGTTTGTCAATCAGGGTAAATAATTTGTCATTGGTCATTTGTCATTTGTCATTTATAAATGATCCCCAATTGTAGGGGCGGGAAAACCCCCATTGGTGTCAACTTAAACTAAAAGCTATACAGGGCGGGCGTTGTACAAAAACTCTCGCCCTCATCCCCTAACCCCTTCTCCCAAGGGAGAAGGGGAATTAAATCTCTTGCTCCCCTCTCCCGGTGGGAGAGGGGTTGGGGGTGAGGGCAAAAACCTTGCAACAAAGCGGGTTTCGCGTTAAGTTGACACCAATGGAAACCCCCGCCCCTACTAGTTTCTTCCCTGGGCAAATTTTATGATGAGGGTATGTGTTTTTATCTTCTGCCCTCTGCCCTCTGCCTTTTACAATGAATCACCCTCCCGTAATTAAACTCAGCCACATTAGCAAAATCTACGCTAATGGCACAGTTGCCTTAGAAAACTTAAATTTAGCTATCCCAGAAGCCCAATTTGTCAGCTTAGTCGGCCCTTCTGGCTGTGGTAAAAGTACAGTTCTGCGACTAATTGCCGGATTAGGACAAATGAGTTCTGGTACTATTGATTGGGGTTTACCTGCCCAAGCACGTAAACTAGCTTTTGTGTTTCAAGATGCAGCACTGATGCCTTGGGCGAATGTGAAAGAAAATGTCCGTTTACCGCTAAAGTTGGCAAAGGTAGCTGTAAAAGATGCTGAGAGTTTAGTAGAGAAAACTTTGGCATTGGTAGGATTAGAGAAATTTCACCATAGCTACCCCCGCGAATTATCTGGGGGAATGAAAATGCGGGTATCAATTGCGCGGGCTTTAGTTACCCAACCAAATATTTTATTAATGGATGAACCATTTGGTGCTCTAGATGAAATCACCCGCAGCAAGCTAAACAGCGATTTACTGGATTTATGGGATCAACAGCGTTGGACGGTAGTTTTTGTCACCCACAATATTTATGAAGCGGTATATTTATCCAATCGCGTTTTAGTGATGGGGACAAATCCCGGACGAGTAGTCGCAGATATAGAAATTGCTGCACCTTATCCCCGTAACGATTCTTTCCGCACATCATCAGTATATATGGAATATTGCCGCGAAGTTTCTCAAGCTTTAGCGATCGCAATGGACTATAGCAATTCTATTTGACTCTTGCCCAATGCCCCATGCCCCATGCCCATTTTCCAGCTAGTAATTAAATTAATGTTTACTCGTCGCCCAAAGTTAAAAAACTCGCCAGCAAAAGTTATCTCGCCTGATATTTGGGCACCAGTATTAGTAGGGTTTCTCGCCCTGGTATTATGGGATATCTTGGTGCGGGTAACACAATTACCGCCTTATATTCTTCCAGGCCCCATCTTAGTATTGCAAACCTTAATTAGCGATTGGCGGGAATTGTTCGCTTCTTTACTAGTTACCTTGCAAATTACCGTAGTCGCCTTTATCGCGGCGGCGATATCCGGGTTACTGATAGCGATATTGTTTACCCAAAGCAAATGGATTGAACGCAGCTTATTTCCCTATGCTGTGATTTTACAGACAACTCCCATTGTTGCGATCGCGCCTTTAATTATTCTCTGGTTCAAAAACAATACCTTCGCCGCCCTAGTAGTTTGCGCCTGGATAGTCGCCTTTTTCCCCATCGTCTCTAACACTACCTTGGGACTCAACAGCGTAGACCGCAATTTACTTAACTTATTTCAACTCTACAAAGCCTCCCGTTGGCAAACCCTGTGGTATCTCCGCTTACCCAGTGCCATGCCATACTTCTTAGGGGGATTAAAAATTAGCGGTGGTTTATCTTTAATTGGCGCAGTTGTCGCGGAATTCGTCGCGGGAACTGGTGGCGCAAAAGCTGGTATTGCTTATCGCATCTTAATTTCTAGTTATAACCTGCAAATTCCCCGGATGTTTGCGGCATTATTACTAACAACGGGGTTAGGCGTGTTAATTTTTGTCAGCTTGAGTGCTTTATCAGATTTTATATTAGGTAAATGGCACGAAAGCGCCGTTAAACAAGAGAATTAACACTGCTAACTTGTGCCCTGAGCGAAGTCGAAGGGCACAATCATAATTAATAAGGTAGTTTCTGGAAATATTTGACTAAACTTTCTCGGATTTTAAAACAGCATTGGCGTATCCCATCGTAGACATTGCCTTTTTGACTCAAAGTTAGCGTTAAAAACCTAAAACTGTGTAGGTTGGGTTGAGGAACGTAGACGCGGAGCGGCTTCCCGCAGGGTAACCCAACATTTTCGCCGCTTCGAGTCTAGGGACTTCCAAATAAAAAAATATACAGCTATTTATTGTGGGGTGGGCGTCTCGCCCGCCCATAGTCAAAGGCGGGCAAGACTTCGGCGTGAGCGCTCAGTCGAACGCTGCCCACCCCACAAGATTGGATAATTTATTTCTTGGAAGTCCCCTAGAACATGACAATTGAGGTTTAAAACGAGAATGTTCCTGTTTTGAAGGCGAAGTTTCATATTCCAAACGAGAACGTTGGTGTTCGGAAGGCGAAGTTTCATGTTCCGAAAGAGAACGTTGGTGTTCGGAAGGCGAAGTTTCATATTCCAAACGAGAACGTTGGTGTTCGGAAGGCGAAGTTTCATGTTCTCAACGAGAACGTTCCTGTTCGGAAGGCGAAGTTTCATGTTCTCAACGAGAATGTTCCTGTTCCAAACGAGAACTTTCCTGTTCTCAACGAGAATGTTCTCGTTTGCAAGGCGAAATGAGTAGATAATTGCTCCAACTTTCAGGTTATTTTAAGGATTATGGGGCAATTATCCGTAAATTTACTGCTCTGCTTGTTCTATTATCTCTAATAGTTCCTCTTTAGTTTGCTTGGCGAATTGAATGCTGGTGATAGTAGCCAGTGCGCCACCTCCGGCTGTGAGGCTGGCTTCGGATACTTTGTTGAAATACAGCAAACCTACACCGCCTAAAGTCATCATGGCAGAAGCGGCGGTGACACTCAAAGCTAAATTGAAGGTTAATTTTGCCTGTCTTAATAGTTCTTGCATAAATTCCTTTTTTACATCATTGATGTTTTGGTTTGTTTGTGTTCTGTTGCTAGAATTAACTTTCATAATTACCTATCTTTATTTTTGTTTGAGATTTTCTGGTGGTTTTTATCCACACCTTTATCGTGTCATCATTTAGCAAGACTGAAATTTGATGAAAGTATAAATATAGGTCTAATTAAAGTAGATATAAGAGAGGTATAACCAAGGTCTATTCAAGGTATATATCGGGAAAATTAGGCAATATAAGCGACAGATAAGTTATAATTTTTGCTAAATTGAACGGAGAATCACATTCATGGCTTGGCAAGATTTTCTTCGTCAAGAGGCGGGTAAACATGGCTTGTCACCAGAGCAAGAAGAGACTTTATTGGCTGCACTACCTTATGAAAATGCCCAAATCAGCCAAGTCAAACTTGCAACTGAATTAAAAATATCTGAAGCTACCGTCAAAAGTAGACTTAAAATTATTTATGATAAATTTCGCGAGAGTTGTCCTGCATTAGCTAACCAAGAAGGTGCAGGAAAGTTTGAGCTTTTGCGAACTTACCTGAAGAAAAATTATTATCCACCAGATATAAATAAAGTAATTCCCAACCCTGTTGCATCATCAACAATTCCAGCAGAGTTTGAGCCACTAATTAAAGAAAAGATTCGCTCGTTTTGTGGGCGGGAATTTGTATTTAAAGAGTTTGTAGATTTCCTCAAAAAATATCCCAAGGGGTATTTTACCGTAATCGGTGATGCTGGGATGGGGAAAAGTGCTATAGCAGCCAAGTATGTTGATGATAATAAAGCGATTTGTTATTTTAATGTCTTGCAAGATGGACGTAATCGCCCGGAATTATTTCTTAAAAGTATTCGTCAACAGCTAATTAATCGCTACCAGTTAGAAAATGCTGAGAATGATGATTTATCAGCTTTGTTAGTTAAAGCTAGTAGCAAAATTCCTGCTGGTGAAAACTTGGTGATTGTGGTTGACGCTTTGGATGAAGTAGAACAAGAACCAGGCGGAGAAAATATTTTATATTTGCCTAAGACTCTACCAGATAAGGTTTATTTTTTGCTCACGAGGCGACGCTATGAACCCAGTAAAAAGCGGTTATATACTGAAGGTGTCGAGCAAGTAGAGTTAGATTTAACTGCAAATCATTATATTGAATTCAGCCGTGATGATATTCAAGAATATATTCACTTCATTCTCAACCATGACGCAGAGTGGAAAGATGGTTTGAGGAGGTGGATGCAAGAACGAAATATTGCTGATAAAACTTTTATTGAGCAGGTGGCAGAGAAAAGTGAAAATAACTTTATGTATCTGCGCTATGTTTTACCAGCCATTGCGCGGGGTTTTTATAATGACTTGAGTTTAACGCAATTACCAGATGGTCTTCAGCAATATTATCAAACCCACTGGGCAAGGATGGGGATGAATAAGAAAGATGAAGAGATTAAAGTAATTATTTTGTTTATTTTAGTGGAGATTGGCACGCCCATACCTTGTGAAATGATTGCTAAGATTGCTGGTAAAGAGGAGTTTGAGGTGCAAAAAGTTTTAGATGACTGGGTAGAGTATTTGAAAAAACAGAATATAGAAGGAGATGATTGTTACAGCATCTATCACGCCAGTTTTTTAGATTTTCTCCAATCGCAAAGAGCATTGCAAGCCAAGCGACAACTATTTACAGAGGTAAATCAACGCATTGTTGATTATTGGGATAGGAATATGCAAAATTAGTCAGATGTAGGGTGTGTTATGCCGCAGGCTAACGCACCTTAATTCTTTTTTGGTCATTAGCGTTAGGGAAAAAGTTGTTGGTTGTTGGGTTTCGTTCCTCAACCCAACCTACAGATTGAAAAATATAAAATGAAATGGTTGAAACAACTGATAAATCTTTATCTAAAAAGTCTTACGAAGTCAAAGCTTATCTGGGTAGGTATCCTTATAATCTGGTTAATTCAGGAAATTTAGAGAAGTATTACCAAACCCTGACTGATTTTAATTTCATTAATGCCAAAATTAATCATCCTGAGTTTGGGGTGCAGTCTTTAATTGAAGATTATGATTTGATTGATAATGCTGAAACATCTGAGAAAGTCAAAACTCTTAAATTGCTTCAAGATGCATTGAGACTATCAGCCCATGTTTTAGTCACAGATAAGCAGCAATTAGCGAGTCAATTGCACGGCAGGTTACTACATGAGAAAATGCCAAAAGAAATTCAAGCATTATTAAAACAAATTCAGCAACAGATAACTAATACTTGGCTGCGTCCCGTAACCCCAAGCTTAACGCCACCAGGGGGACGCTTAATCCGCACCCTCAGTGGTCATAGTGACTCGGTAAGAGCGATCGCCGTTACTGCCGATGGTCAACGGGTGATTTCTGGTTCATCTGACAACACCCTCAAAATCTGGAATCTGCAAACTGGAGCAAAACTGTTCACCCTCAAAGGTCATAGTAGCTCGGTAAATGCGATCGCCGTTACTGCCGATGGTCAACGGGTGATTTCTGCTTCCGATGACAAGACCCTCAAAGTCTG
Organism: Calothrix sp. FACHB-168; assembly: GCF_963889195.1. NCBI lineage: Bacteria > Bacillati > Cyanobacteriota > Cyanophyceae > Nostocales > Calotrichaceae > Calothrix > Calothrix sp. FACHB-168. Next base: position 285 of record NZ_CAWPNJ010000067.1, on the reverse strand, counting down.
GAATCTGCAAACTGGAGCAGAACTGTTCACCCTCAAGGGTCATAGTAACTGGGTAAGAGCGATCGCCGTTACTGCCGATGGTCAACGGGTGATTTCTGCTTCCGATGACAACACCCTCAAAATCTGGAATCTGCAAACTGGAGCAAAACTGTTCACCCTCAAAGGTCATAGTAGCTCGGTAAATGCGATCGCCGTTACTGCCGATGGTCAACGGGTGATTTCTGCTTCCGATGACAAGACCCTCAAAGTCTGGAATCTGCAAACTGGAGCAGAACTGTTCACCCT